>JAEVZU010000058.1 GCA_023392075.1 Bacillota bacterium
TAATCCGAATGTTTCACTCATCAAAGGAGTAATTTGTGGATATCGGGTAGAAGAAATAGAAGATGAATTAATGCGGCAAATCCGATACTTGGATAAATTAATCGATGAGTTAGCCAAAGGTAAAACAATGCAGAAAATATTAAGAAAATAAATGCTTATACTTTAGGCATCAAAGAAATAAAAAATTACGTAAAAACGCTATGATTTTTGAAATAAAAACTTTCATATGTTTATCATTTGGTTTTGTTTGGACATCCAGCACTTTTTCATCAGGAAGGAGCAAGTGTAAAGGACGGTTCTGCCATAGGAACAACACAAATTCATCCATTGGCAAAGTTCGTTCAAATTGTAATGGGATTTTATACGTTCTGCAGTAGCCGGAGATTAGATCATCCAGCATGGCCCACTGCACCGCAATAGCAGGGAGTCCCCGGCTTCCGCATTCTTTGATGATTCCATAATTTATCTGATTCCTTAAGTATCCCGCAATAATGAGAAAATCAATCCTCTCGTCGCAAAACATCAATGCCTGCTCTTGGGATGTGACAAGGGCGGTAACCTGAATCCCGACTGAAGTCAGATAATCGGCTAGCTTTTGAGCATAATTCAATAGCCGGTCCGATAAAATTAGAACGTTAAGAGGGGAAGTTTTTTTTGCCTCCATATTAATGGTTTTTGGCCTCCTTTCGTAAGAGCTTCAACCACTGTGTATAAAATAGTTAACTTTATAGTATTCTATAAGAATATATTTTAATATGCTTTCGGTTAATTTTCAAGCATATTTGTATTCTTTAAGATTACTATAAAGGAGGCTTAGAGTATATTATGTTGAATCGAAAAGAGTTTGGGGCCGCTATACGCAACTCCAGAATAGAAAACAAATTAACCCAGGAAAAACTGGCAGAAATGCTTGGAGTGACACCTGTCCATGTCAAACAGTTAGAATCGGGAAGCAGGATGCCGTCAGTAGAGCTTCTCCATAGTATTGCCATCACTCTGAATTTTTCAGTAGACAGGGTGTTCTTTCCGGCTAAGGCAGAGAATACTGAAATGCTGAACAAGCTTGAACGGTTACTGCATTTATGTACATCCCATGATTTGCGCGTAGTCTATGCCACAGCCAGTGCATTAACTGACAAAGAAATAAAGAACCCGATCTAGCTGGAAGTAGCACCGTTATTTATTGCTCTTTCTCTTGGAAATCAGAGCGGTAATTCCGGCAATAGGCAGGCATATTTTGCTGCTTTTATATAGAATCCAAAAAGTCATTGACAAACAAAAGTGCTGCGCCGGTGGCAACTACAGCATGTGTACACTTCCCTATGTGGATGTAACGGCGCTTCTCAGCAAATGAACATTTCTCATGTACAAGTGAAAGCAATTTGTCAAAATCGTTTTCATTCAAATAGGGGGCAATATGACCTCCTAATATAACGTCACAATCAATCAGCATGTGCATATTATTAATGGCGGTTGACAAATCCTCCAGATATTGAAGCCAGCGAGCGGTCTCTCCCGGTTTTCCCGATCGCAGGGAAGTGAAAAAATCATCCGGATTATGATCTTCTCCGACTAATGCGTCCCCAGAGCAATAGGCTTCAAGACATCCATTTTTTCCGCAGTAACATTGTAGTCCGCCAGGTTTTATGACCATATGCTCGATGAGTCCGCTGCCTATTCCCTGCCCTTTATATAAAGCTGAATTAATTACAACGGCGCCGCCCAGATTTTTACTTAAAGAAACATAGATTGCATCCGTTATATCTTTTGAAAACCATAGTTCAGCGTAAGCGGCAGCTTCCGAGTCATGGATTAACCTGCCCGGGTAATTTATAAATTGGCAGAAGTCTTCCAAACTGGCACCGGTGCACTCCAATATGGTGCTGTAAGTGATTGATTTGCCGTCAGGTGAGACAAGGCCCTGTACCGCTATCCCAACTCCCAGTATCCGCCTGGAGGCAACGTGCATCGCTGAAATAAAGGAGTTGACGAATTCTCCCAATTGCCTGTAATAACTCGTGGTATTAGAGTAGGCCAGATCAAGTCGGTTTTCCTTCAGCACTTTGCCGTAGATATCAATAGATACAATTCTTATCTGATTTTTTAGGATCTCTACGCCGAAGCTTATCCGGCTTTTCAGTATACAGCTGATAACTTGTGGTTTTCTTCCGCCCGATGATTCAAAGAGCCCGTTCTTTTCAATGAGCTGAAGCTGCTCCAATTCTTTCAAACACTGTGTCACAGGCGGCATGCTGAGCTGCAGCCGGGCTGCTATATCCTGTTTTGAAATCTTCTGCTCTTTATAAATAAGTTTAAAGATATTACTGCGGTTTATTTTCTTAAGTTCTGCCGTAGTTACTTTTTTCATGTTAAAATCCTTTTGATCCAGTGGCTTGATTTATGATAACAATGTTATTATATCTCAAATCATTAATAATGAAAATATGTATTTAAACAAATTCGTTTTTCAAAATTTTAAAAAATAATCGTTAATTTATCCAGATATGATCTTGATTTTATTTAAATATTTGTATAAAATAAATAACATACTTATAGAAACTATATTTGCAAAAGAGTATTGTATAATATGGAAAACATGAAAGGGATATTAAAATGAAGGCAGCAATTTTTTATGGAACAAAAAATATCAGGGTTAATGAAGCTCAGGTACGCGAACCCGAACGGGATGAAGTCCGGATAAGAGTCAAGGCCTGTGGCGTGTGCGGCACGGATTTGCACATCTATTCCGGTGCGGAAGGTGCCGCAAAGTGTACACCGCCTACTATTTTGGGGCATGAGTTCTCCGGTATTATCGAAGAAGTGGGATACGGTGTCACGGAGTTTCACCCCGGAGACAGAGTGTGTATTGACCCAAACGATATGTGCGGAGCGTGTTATTACTGTAAAACCGGCAGCGCCCATTTCTGCGAGGATATGATAGGAATCGGCACCACAACCGACGGCGGATTTGCCGAATATTGCACTGTAAACCAAAAGCAGGTTTACAAAATGGGGGATGAAATGTCTTTTGAGGAAGGCGCTATGGCAGAACCCATCTCCTGCTGTCTTCACGGTATTGATCTGTCCGGAATAAAAGCTGGAGACACCGTCATGGTCATCGGCGGCGGGACAATCGGACAAATTATGCTTCAGCTGGCACGTATCAGCGGGGCTTCCACGCTGATCCTGGTTGAACCGGTTAAAGAAAAAAGAGAACTTGGGCTGAAGCTTGGCGCCGACATTACAATTGATCCTTTAACCGAAAATATACCTGATGTTCTCAAAAAACAATTTATACAGCACATAAACGTAACAATTGAATGCGTGGGATTGAAAAGTACTATGGCAGACGCTATCCAATATGCGGGCAAAGGTGGTACAGCTATGCTTTTTGGTCTGACCGATCCTGACTGCCAAATTCCGCTGGCTCCCTTTGACCTGTTCAAACGGGAGGTTTCAATCAAAGCCTCATTTATTAATCCGTATACATACCAGAGAGCGGTCAGCCTGTTAAGCTCGAAGAAAATTAATGTCAAGGATTTGATTACCGATACTTTGCCTTTATCCGATATTCAGCGTGTATTTACAGACGATACCTACCGCAGAAGCGGCAAAATTATTATCAAGCCCTGATCTCCTGCGATCTATTCCTGCTATGCCGGGAAAACAGGAAATTCAGGTATGCATGAGAATAGCAATGAAGTTGGTAAGATAACAGGTTTAAGCGGGATGTCTAAACACCGATCATTATATTTAAATATTCATTAAATGGGGGAGAAATATTATGTTACTGAAAGAAAAGGGCGTAACGGAAGAGTCTGGCCAAATATCTGAAAAAAGCAAGACTGGCTTGGTCAAGAAGCCTGCTTTTATACTGGCCATCGCGCTGATCATCTGTTTTATAAGTACGTTGGGGTCAAGCCTGGTCAAATCAAACGGGGGCTCAATCACTGTAAAGAAGCTGAACTGGGAGACTCCGTCGGGTCACATGCAAAACGCCCAGCTCTTTATTCCCAAAACCGCAACTAAAGAAAGTCCGGCGCCTGCGGTTGTGGTCTCTCACGGCTGGTACGACAACTCCGACATGCAGACGCCGAATTATGTGGAGTTATCACGCAGAGGTTATGTTGTTATTGCCATTGATATGTATGGTCATGGAGACTCGGACGACCTTCCGATCGACAGTTGGTGGAATGACGAGAATGCCGCCAATGGCCTTTATGACAGCGTCAAGCTGCTGGCTACCCTGCCTTATGTCGACACCTCCAAAATCGGTATCGAAGGACATTCAAACGGAGCCAACGCCTGCAACAGGGCTGTGCTGCTGGACAATAAGGCTGCCAAGCCGCTGATCTCCTCTGTGCTGCTTGTATGTAACGATCCCATATTTACCGACACTGTATATTACGGGCAGTATTTTGACGGAACCGATACGGATTTTACCAACGTATACGGAGATCGCAATATTGGAGTCGTAGCCGCAAAGTATGATGAGGCTTTCCACCGGATCCAGTATCCGGACGGTACACTCACGGCGCCGCGCGATTACATCAATACGGTGCCGGCTCAGTCTTTCCTGAACTTCGGCAAAGACCCAACCGGGCTTGAGAAGCGAAACAACGATACAATGTATAATGAAAATATAAATGGCAAGGATGCCATAAGAGTCATTTACACTCCGAACATAAACCATCCCTGGGCATTTATGTCCTCACAAGTGACCAGCCAATACATTGACTTTTTCCAAAAAGCTATTCCTGCGCCAAGCCCCCTGGCGCCTGACAATCAGAGCTGGCAGTGGAAGGTTTTCTTTGAAACTATGGGAATCATGGGCTTTTTCATGTTCCTTGTGAATTTTATATTAGTGCTGCTGGAAACCAGATTCTTCGGCGTGCTGAAGGCTCAGGAACCGGTGCTGCCGGTAGAGATTGACCGGAAGGGCAAGACATGGCTGTGGGGAGGGCTTACCGCAAGTGCACTTTTTTCTGCGATTTCCTTTCCCATATTTTTCGTGGTCGGTTTATTAACTCAGCCAACATTTTTCAATCAGTCACAGCCCTGGGTGTTAGGTTTATGGTCAGCCGCCACCGGCCTGTTTACGCTGCTTTTACTGTTCCTGACCTACCGCAGCTACTCTAAAGCCAAAGGCCTTAACCTGCGGGAACAAGGAGTTTTTCTTAGTAAGGATAAAATATGGAAAACCATACTGCTTGGAGTGCTGGCGGCTGTCTGCACATACTCCATAGTATTCGTTACCGATTACTTCTTTACCACTGATTTCCGCTACTGGTTCATCTTTCGATTCAGAGCATTTGATGCGGTTAAATTCATTGAAATACTGAAATATATGCTGTTCTTTATGTTTTTCTACGTGATAAACTCCATTGCCATGAATGTCTTCAACTATGTTAAAATTGGCAAAAAAGAGTGGATTAACACACTGTTGATGTGTATATTCAATGTCCTTGGCACGGTTGTTTTGCTCGTCATATATTACGCCTACTTCTTAAAAACCGGACTTTTACTCACCGATCATGTGGGATGGGGCTTGGGCACCATGGTATTCTTTATCTACCCCCTGGTAGTTGTACTTCCGGTTGCCACCGTAATAAACCGCATTATTTATAAGAAAACGCGTAACCCTTATATCTCAAGCATTGCGTTTTCTCTGATTATAACCACTTCCGTATGCTCCAATGTGCTGACCCATCTGATTTGACGGAATATTGAACATTGCCGTGAAGAAGTGACAAAATATGTTTTATAGAATCGGAGTCGGTCCTTTGGGCTGATCAGGTATTAATGAGTAATATGGACACTTTACAAATAAAAATAAAAAAATTAAAGAAAGGTGAATGATTATGAATATTATTGATAAATTCAGGCTTGACGGCAAGGCGGCTTTTGTAACCGGAGGGGCAAAAGGAATTGGTAAAAGTGTTGCGACAGCTTTTTGTGAAGCAGGCGCAAATGTTGCAATAGTTGATATAGATGAAGAGGAGGCAAAGAAAACAGCCCGGCTTTTGGAGCAGACCACAGGCTCGAAAACTTTGGCGATAAAAGCTGATATTACTGAACCTGAGCAGGTTGACTCCATGATGAGTAAAATTCTGGATACCTACGGCAAACTTGACATAGCCTTCTGTAATGCCGGGATATGTATGAACATTCCGGCGGAAGAGATGACCTTTGAGCAATGGAAGAAGGTTATCGACATCAATCTATCGGGTGTCTTTTTAACTGCACAGGCTGCAGGCAGACAAATGCTCAAGCAGGAAGCAGGAGGGTCGATTATCAACACCGCGTCCATGTCGGCTCATATTGTCAACGTCCCCCAACCGCAGTGCGCTTACAATGCGTCCAAGGCAGGTGTTATACAGCTGACGAAATCATTGGCTGTTGAATGGGCAACAAGAAACGTTCGAGTGAACAGTATCAGCCCCGGATATATAGCCACAGAGCTTACTTTGAGTTCCCCGGCACTGAAACCGTTGATTGAAAAATGGAATGCAGTGGCGCCTTTGCACAGGATGGGCAAACCTGAAGAGCTTCAGGCCATTTGCGTGTACCTTGCAGGTAACAGCAGTACATTTACTACCGGTTCGGATTTCGTAATCGACGGCGCCTTCACCTGTATCTGATGCGGAGCTGACAATTTAAAGGGAGCAGCATGTTTGCCAGGTAATTAAATTTATAGTGATTTTATTCAAATATTTCCGGTTAACCTTAATAATATGCAAAATTAAGGATTTAGCTGGAAATATTTTTATTTAGATACAAAAAAAGGAGAACACTTGTTCCGTAAAGGCATATTTTGATATAATCTATTTAGAGATAAAATCTGCCATGAAAATTCAGTATGGGTAAGATTTGCCTGAACTGCCAATGAGGTGAATATAAATGAAACATGTTGATACAATAGTTTTGGTTGAAGATATGAAAGTATCAAAGGAATTTTATATTAATACGATAGGGCTTGAAATATTATATGACTGGGGGAATATGGTGATTTTTAAAGATCGCTTTTCAATACATCAGGCGAATAAACTTTTGCCTGAACAGGAAATAAACAATCTCGTTCAAACTGGAAAGCAAGGGTATAACAATTTAATCATCTATTTTGAAGTAGAGGATATAGAAGATGAATATAATAAGATTGTTCAGAAAGGAGTGAAAATAATTCACGGAATTCTGGGATTACCCTGGCAGAAAATATTTCGGATATATGATCCTGACAATCATATCATAGAAATCGGAGGACCGCATTTTTAATTTATTGAAAAATTGCATTTCAATTGCATTCATTTGTGGAATATGTTTCATTTTTATCAAAAAAATGCGATATTATATATTGATGTAATTTTTTATTATATACGAGGGAAAAATGGATAAAAAGTTTCTTCTGGATACAAAGCTGCATATGCCGTCTGTCAGGCAGAACCATATTTGCAGGGATATTCTGAATAAAAAGCTGGATGAGGGACTGGATAAAGGGCATAAAATATTTCTTGTTTCGGCTCCGGCAGGGTATGGTAAAACAACACTTATTTCAGGATGGTTAAGCCGGGTGGATTACAAATACACCTGGTTATCCCTGGATCAATATGATAATGATCCTTTAAAATTCATAAACTATCTGCTCGCAGCAGTCCGGAAGATAAATAAAAGGTTCGGAACAATGATAGAGGATCTGCTGTCTGCGCCAAAGCTGCCGGGAGCGGAAACTGTCGGTTTATATATGGCAAGAGAGCTGGAACAGGTTCAAGAGCCTTTTATTCTGGTTTTTGACGATTATCATGTAATTAACAACACGTACATCAATCAATTATTACAAAGACTGCTTGATTCCGTATCGCCAAGGCTTGTTATAATTACCCGCAAGGAACCATCTCTTGCCTTTTCCAGGCGGAGAGTCGAGGATAAAATAACAGAGCTGAATTCCACGGATTTAAAATTCACAAGTTCAGAGATCAGAGAATTCTTCAGCAGATATTTCAATCTGGTTTTTGACGATGATATGCTGAAAATTGTTAAAAAGCAGACGGAAGGCTGGGCCGCAGGTATGCAATTGACCGGTCTGTCCATAAAGAAGATGGAAAGAACTCAGGCAAAAAACTTTATGAAAGAATTTAGCGGTAATAACAAATTTATTACAGATTACTTAGTAGATGAGGTTTTGAAAAGTCAGGAGGAGCAAATACGCGTTTTTCTAAACAGAACCTGTGCATTGAAAAAATTTAACGGAGAGCTCTGCGATGCTGTAACAGGCATCAAAGACAGCAAAAAAATCATAAAACGGTTGGAAACGGAAAATCTTTTTATCATATCATTGGATGATACTCATACATGGTATAGATACCATCATCTTTTCTCCGAATTTTTAAGTACGGGCCTGGATGAGGACCTGAAGACAGAAATATGCAGAAAGGCGAGTTTGTGGTGCAGAAGGAACGGAGCTATCGAAGAGGCTTTGGAATATGCATTGGAGGCGAAAGATGCAGAGGCGGTGGCAAACCTGGTTAAAGACAATGCAATGAGGTTATTTCTGAAAGGTGAGTTAATGACCCTGCTTTCATGGATCAAGTCGGTTGAGGCAATAAAGAAGGAGAAGGAAGGTATTCTGGAAATATATAAGGCCTGGTGCCTGTTGTTAACAGGAGAAATCGATGAAGCAAATATAGTGATTGACAGCTTGGAATATATAGCTGAAAACAGCAGCAATCCTCTGCTCGCAGGGATGGTAAAAGCATTTGCGCCTTTCATGCTTAATAGTGAAGATAAAGAGAGGTCCTTGAAGGATGCTGAAGAAGCCCTGGCATCAGTGAAAGACAAACATGAGTTTTTCTATAATGCAGCGTTGGTTGCCTTGGGACACGCAAACGGTTTAAACGGACATAGCGGCAAAGCGGCAGACCTGCACTCAAAGGTCCAGGAGGCAGTACGCAGAAAGGGTTACCGTTTCATGGAAGTGACTTGTCTTCACGATGTAGCATTTTATCTTAACTGTATGGGGAAGAGAAGAGAAGCTCTTGGTTTATGTGAAAGAACCCTTGAAAGCTTAACGGATCATACGGGGAATCACTTGCCCATGGCCAAAATTGTATATTTGTCTTTGGGGATGCTGCTGTATTGCTCCAATAAACTGAAAGAAGCGCAAAAGTATCTGGAGGAGGGCCTGGCGTTTTATCAGGAACTGGGTTTTGCTCATTTGGGAGGGATAGGAGATTGGTATTTGGTACTGTTGCTTTATAATACAGGAGATAAGGAAAAGGCCTTTGAAATGGTATACCGGTTAAAAGCTTATTACAAAAAATATAAAGTCCGCAGAATCACTGTTTTTTTTGATGCATTGGAAATGGAACTGTGTCTCCGGGAAGGAAATATCGAGAGGGTTTCCAGGTGGCTGAAGGAACCGGAAACTACTTTTGACAAGGTATCGGGGATATCGGATATATTCCCCTATTTTACATACTTAAGGGTTTTAATTCTACAGAAAGATTTCCTCAAAGCCCGGACAGCTCTTGAAGGGAAAGAAGAAATTCTAAGAAAAGAAGGCAGGCTCGGTGAGTTGATTACAGTGCTGCTGCTGTCAGCTTTGGTTAAGAAATACCTGGGTATGGAAGCCGAAGCACTGGATTGCGTGAGAGAAGCAGTGGCAATAGCTGCCCCTGAGGGCTATGAAAGATGTTTTCTCGATGAGGGAAGCGAGCTTCTTGAACTGGTTCATAAAGTGAGGGATGCGGCTCCGGGATTTATAGACGGATTATTCGGCAAAGAAACAAAAAAAATCTATGTGCTTGCAAATCCTCTCAAAAAAAGGGAAATAGAGATTCTCCAGCTCATAGCGGAGGGGCTGTCTAATGCGGAGATTGCTAAAAAGCTTTTCATTACAACCGGAACTGCCAAGTGGTATATAAACAACATATTTACCAAGCTGGAGGTCAATAAACGCACTCAGGCAGTGGGGAAGGCAAGGGGTCTTAATATAATCGGCTGAGTTTTAAAATATTTTGTAAATCAGAAAAAGCCTTACTTTTTACCTAACTTTTGATAGGTTGAATGTCAGGCTTTTTTATTTATAATAAAATAGTCGAAAAATAGTAGAAATTGTATATTATATACGATTAAGAATAAATTAAAGGGGGACATATGACAAAATTTTCACGCCTAACAAGGTTGTTACTCATCCTGGCAGCAATCACATTCATTTTTTCTATGGCAGCTTGCACGGATTCTGATTTTCCAAAAGCAGAAGAAAGCGTAAATGGATTCTTTAAATCATTAAGCGAAGCTGATTTTAAAACTGCAGAGACATATTGTGTTTCTGATACCGGTAGTTTTGCATTTACGGATCCAAAAGAAGAAAAACTTGCAAAATTAATTTTTTCCAAAACAAAATGTGAAATTATCTCTTCAGTAGAAGAAGGAGATACGGCAACTGTTAAAGTCAAGGTGACAAATCTGGACCTTCAGAAAATTTTTGAAGAGATGTTTGGAAAAATCTTTGGTGAAGCGTTTGATTCAGCTCTCGAAGGAGAGGAAATGTCTGATGAAGAATCTGAAGAGATGATTATGAAGTATCTGGAGGAAAGTATTTCAAATCCGGCGGCTTCCGTTTTGACAAAAGAATTTGAGATTATATTGAATAAAGATAATGGGAAAAAAATGTGGGTGATCAAGGATAACGACGCCCTTGTGAATAACCTTACCGGAAATCTCAATGAGATGCTTGGTCAATAAAATAAATCATTTGAAATTGACTTTTATGATTGTGTTTTGGGAGAATTAAAAGTTCGGATTGTATTTGTTTAATAAAATATTTTAGCATTATGGGAGGTATTATGAGAATTGCAGTTATTATATTAGTTATTATTGGTACTTTAGCATCTATAGGACTTGGGGTTAAATGGATATCGGATTTTGATACCTATAAAACTGAAATCTCGGCTGTAGAGGATTTAAAATCAGACCCGGATGTGGCCCAGGCCTTTAAGGATATGGAAAAAGTGAGGAATTGTGCATATGCCCTGATTGTATGCGGAGTTATTGCCCTGGCATCTGCATTCTTAATAAGTAAAATTGGAAAAATAGCAGCTGTAATAATAATGGCTTGCGCAATTGTTCCTGCAATTTTTTCACCTATTTCTCTTGTTTTTACATTTTTCTTCATAATTGCAGGAATTTTGGCTTTTTTTGTGAAGCCCAAAGTACAAGCTGTAAAGGCTGTTTAATTTTAATTTAGTACGGTTATCCGATAATCGGTATATTCGCCCAAACCTCAAATCATAAGTTAATCAGGAGCTGCAATGAGTTCAGCGACTTATGACAAATTGAGTCATAGATAGGAAATAGCAGGGTATGATCAGAAATGTTGTGTTTTTGGCTCAAAAATGAGCAAAAAACCGGGCCGGAAAAGTACGTTTTTCAGCCCGGTTTTTTTAGCGTTTTTAAAGCTGACACACCTTTTTGCTTATATGTTGCAGAATTCATGCTAAAAGGGTAAAATTGTCCTAAGTTATATAATTGGTTATAAGCGGAGGACTTAATCGTGGAATTACTAACAATCATATTATTATTAATGCTCGGGCTCTTGATATCCAATGTTGTCGGTCATTATATTCCGTCTATACCTACTGCCTTGACGCAAATAGCATTTGGGGTAATTGTAGCGCTTGGCATAGGGAATTATACTTTTGAAATCGGTGCGGAATGGTTTTTGTTATTGTTTGTTGCGCCGCTATTGTATAACGACGGCCGGCATTTTTCACGTGAAGAATTATGGGGAATGAGATCTCAGATCTTTGGCAATGCTTTCATTCTGGTTATACTAACCACCATACTTTGCGGCTTTGTAATCAACAGGCTCATACCAGCCATTCCGATGGCTGCCGCTTTTGCCCTGGCAGCAATTCTGTCGCCGACCGACCCGGTTGCCGTCAATGGCATTGCCAAAAAGATAAGAGTACCCGAAAAGGTGATGGCTCTTGTAAGGGGAGAATCGCTGATCAATGATGCCTCCGGACTTGTAGCCTTTAAATATGCCATAGCCGCCGCCGTCACCGGATATTTTTCACTCCGGGAAGCGGTATTGGACTTTTCTTATACATTCCTGATCGGGGCTGTTGCAGGTATATTCCTCGGCTTGTTAATAACCTTTGTCCGTTTTAAACTGAGCAAAAGCGGGATAAATGATCCGGTGTTCCATTCGCTGCTGCAGATTATGACTCCGTTCGGCATCTATATGGTTACCGAGCATGTTCTGCATGCTTCGGGAGTTATCGCCGTCGTAGCTGCCGGAATAATTCACTCCATTGTCAGGGAACATACCGAAACACACATGGCCGAAGAACAACTGCTCACAGAAAACACTTGGTCCATCGTTTTGTTTGTCTTAAACGGATTTGTATTCATATTATTAGGGATGGATATTCCTTCTGCAATGCTGGATACCATTTCCAACCCTGATTTGGGGAACTGGCTGGCCTTTGGCTATGTAGCTGTTATCGGAATTACAGTTCTCGCCATTCGTTTTGTATGGTCCTTTGTGAGCAAAGCTTTTAATTATTATTTCAGGAAAAGAAGCGTTGATGAAAAGCCCGATATAAAGGAAGCCCTGATCACAACCCTGGCGGGTGTACGCGGTGCGGTAACCATGGCCGGTGTACTTACCGTACCGGCGGTTATAGGAAACGGAGAAACATTTCCGGCGCGTTCGCTGCTTATTTTTATTGCCGCTGGAGTAATTCTGCTGTTATTAATTCTTGCCACGGTTTTTTTGCCTTTGCTCTGCAAGAAGGAAGCGCCTTCCGGAGATGCTGAGGAGCGTGCGGATCTGACCGGAGCAAAAAATAAACTTCTAATGTCGGCGATTAAAAAAATAAAAGCAGAAACAAGTGCTGAAAATGAGTTTGCGGCTTTGCAGCTGATAAACGAATATACACACAGTTTTCAGAAGAATCTTTCGGAACAGAAATCCAATGAACAGCATGCGGAAAATTATAACCGCAAAACAAATGAGGCACAACTGCTGGCTTTAAACCTGCAAAGAAAGTATATCAAAAATCTTTTGGACAATAATGAAATAGACATAATGGTTTATGACACCCTGACCCGATTTCTTGATTACAGGGAAGGAGCTCTGGATAATAATTTACATTTCGGAACCATATTTTTCTTAAAAAGGGCTATGCGCGATATCGGCCGCCTGGGGGGGAAACATCACAGGCATAACGTTGCCGGCCTGGACAATTTGCATATTGTCAGGGATATCCAGATGAGGGCTATGGCCGAGGCTGTTACAGGTTTGGAGGAGTATGCCAAAACACAGGAGCAACCGGAGTATGTCTATGCAGTTCTTCTGGATTATGAAAAAATGCTGCAGGCATTCAAACGTACGGGGGACCGCTACAATGACAAGCTAGAAAGGCAAAAGGAAGAGTTGCGGTTCAAGGTATTGGATGCCGAACGCTCTGAAATACGCAGAATGTATGAAACCGGAGAAATAAATGCAGACCAGGAGAAGGAACTCAGGAGATTTGCAAACCATATTGAGAGTATTGTTTTGTATGAGCATAATGAATGAAATATGTAATTGAGGATACACAGAAGAGAAATTTGTCTTTCAGCCGGTTGTAACAGAGAGGTGATATATTGAGCAATGCTTTCTGGTCAGATGATCATATTCTGATATCAAAAGCCTATCATGACCCGGAGCCTCACAGTCATTTGGCAATACATCTGATTTTTAGCGCAGGTGATGCATTCGAATGCATTGTTGATAATACAAGCTTTACCTGCAAAGGGATTTGTATTCAATCCAATACTATGCACACCATAGCTTGCGATAAGAGCAAATTGCTTGTCTTTCTTTTCGACAAGACAAGCAATTTGGCGAAACTTATTGAGCAAAAGTATTTGATGGGTGAGCCATACCGCCGGATTTCTGAAGAATTAGCCGGGAAGGTGTGCAATGCCTGGAAAACAAATTGTGATGATGCAAAACATTTGGATCACGCTATACTTTCCGTTTGTGGTCTGCTGGATGAGGATGTTAAAGCGTATGATGCCCGGGTATATCAAATGCTGAAGCTGATATCCGAAATGCAGGGAATTTACGAAAATACTATTGAAGTTTTAAGCCGCAGCATCTATCTTTCGCGCAGCAGAGCAGCCCATCTGTTTAAGGAACAAGTAGGCAATTCTCTGAGCAGCTATCTGGTTTTTGAAAAAATGCGCAAGGCATACACATATATCGTTTCGGGTAATAATATCACTGATGGTTGTATCCGGGCCGGTTTTTCCAGCTCGTCCCACTTTTCAAATGTCTGTAAAAAAATGTTTGGCATCCCATTAACAGAATTTCTGAAAGCAACCATATCTCAAAAAATAAAATAGCGTATTTATGCAAGCGCATAACTTTCCTTCGGGGGTATTATATAAAAAAACAAACCGGAGGGAATAACTGTGAGAGCAGAAAAAATTGAATTTAAAAACGGTGACTATAGACTTAACTCCCAGGCTAACTTTAATTTCCAGCTAAATCGTATGATTATGTGGGATGGCGGAGAACTGGCGGATATTGAGGAAATATCCCCTTTAATAAAGGATAGTTCTTCATGGAAACAGAGTCTGATATCTATTGGGGATAAGGCAATTTCGCAAGGCAGAACAAAGGAAGCCATAGCCTATTACCGTATGAGCGAATTTTTCATGTATGATGGTGATCCGGATAAGGAAAAATACTATACACTTGCTTCGGATTTATTCTATGAGTATTATGGGGAATACTTTGAAGATGGCACGGTCGTCCGTTATTTTGTACCATTTGAGGATGTTGTTCTTCCAGTAATGTATGCAAAAGCCAAAGGTGCCAGAAAGGATATTATCCTTCTCCATGGAGGGAATGATTCTTACTTTGAGGAATTTTTCTTTCCGATGCTGTATTTTTCCGAAAATGGTTACGATGTATATCTGTTTGAAGGCCCTGGTCAAGGGGGCGTCATGAGAAAGCAGGGAAAGCATTTCAGCTATCAGTGGGAACGGCCGGTAAAAGCGGTTCTTGATTTTTTCAAGCTGGACGAGGTTACGATTATAGGGGCATCCCTCGGAGGCATGCTGGCACCTCGTGCAGCAGCGTTGGAAAAGAGAATTCATCGCGTCATTGCATGGTCTGTTTTTACAAATTTTATGGACATTCTCATTTCCACACAACCAATGGGGACTCGGAAAATTCTGAAGATATTGTTTAAGCTTAGAATGAAATCCGTTATTAATTTTGTATTCAATATGAAGGTGAAAAAAGGCGATGAACTTGTAAAATGGGGACTGATGCATGGAATGTATGCCTATGAGTCCAGGACGCCATATGAATATCTGGACAAAATGAACAGATACCAGATCATGGATGTGGCTTCACTTATAGACCAGGATATACTGATTATTGGTGCAAATCAGGATCATTTTATCGATTATCGTATTGTCGGCAAGGAAATAGATGCATTAAAAAATGTCAGATCGCTCACCGTACGTATATTTACCGATAAAGAGAATGCCGGTGCACACTGCAATGTGGGTAATGCCGGGTTGGTTTTTAATACAATGATAAATTGGATTGAAGCTATAAAGAATAAATAAGCATATTGAGCGTTATTGCAATATCTTAATTCTTCGCGAAAGAACCAGGTTAAGGAACGCGATAACGGCTGCTGCCATAAATACGGCCTGATACCCGACCTCCAGCCACAAAAGACCTCCAAAAATAGGAATGACCATTGAAGCTATGTGCTGCAGGCTTACCCCGGTCGACAGCGTCGGGGTCACATCGGCAAGATCGACGGCAATCTTCCGTACATATGTTGACCGCGCCATTTCGACCGCAGACATGGAGTTGTCAATGACATAACAGCCTGCTATGATTACCACGGCGACGCCGGTTGAGAAAATTCTGTCCGAAAATGCATATCCTAGACAGATAACAAACAACAGAATAGCCTCCAAAGTCAGGACAAATCGTTCACCACGGCTGTCAATCATATTTCCTATCAGTTTCCTTGTGCCTATACTGATTGTGGCAACTACGATACCCAGGATTGCAAACATCTGAGGCTTTACATCAAACACCTTTATCAGTACCCACGGCGCAAAAGTCAGAAAAATTTGATTCCTTGCGCCACTGATAATGGCCAGTATATAATAGAGCGAATAACGTTTTCTAAAAACAAATCTTATTTTTCTGACTTCCGGTTGGCCCTTTTTCATCATCCCCACTGCAAAAGCAGCGAACACATAGAAAATAGTGCCTGTGACAAACGCAACCTGATAAGTCATATGTATAAAATTAAAACCCACGAAGATATAAACATAAGCAATGATACTTCCTGTTAAACCAAAGGCACTGATGGTTCCAAGCCTGGCACCGAAAGATTCCTGGTTGGACAGGGACATGCCGATGGAAGGCGTAACGGGCATGACCATGTGTGTGCCGAGGCTGTACATCATCATCCAGATGATCATGAGTGCAAAAGTCGGAGAGAGCATACCGAGTCCAAGCATACCCATCCCTGCTGCTGCCATGCCGAGCATGGCAATCCGTACATCGCCGGCAAAACTTAATACAGCCAGAATTAACATAATAAAGAAGCCCGGTGCTTCTCTGGGCACCTCGAGGAAGCCCCTGATATCCTCGGATAGTTTGAATATATCACTTAAGTAGTTGTTGAATATTGAGGTGTTAATGCCTGCTCCGATTCCGGAGAACAGCCCCGCAAGCAAAAACAGATTAAAGTCCCGTTCAGTATGGAAATTTGTGCGTAATCTCATTTATTTACCAGCTCTCATAGTAGTCACAACTCCAGCAATTATAACATAGGAAATTGCTGCTTTCAATGAATTTTATAAATTGCTTTTTGGATTAACGTTATATTTTTCCTTGTTGACAATTAGTCTATTCAGAGTATACTGGTGTATGGTTTAGTCTAATTAGACTATTTGATCAGAAAGTATTGAGAACAGTTACTGATTTTGAGTAATTTGTTATAATTAGAAAGGAAAAATATGATGATTAGATCTTTTTTAATGATAGGGCAATCCAATATGGCGGGGCGAGGGTTTTTACATGAAGTTCCCCCTATTATAAACGAGCGCATAAAAATGCTGCGCAATGGTAAATGGCAAATGATGGCGGAACCGGTGAACTATGACCGTCCTGTTTCTGGTGTCAGCCCGGCGGCTTCATTTGCGGACGCATGGTGTTCAAAGTATCCGGAAGAAACGGTTGGTTTGATCCCATGCGCCGAAGGTGGTAGTTCGCTGGACAACTGGGCTGTTGATGGTGAGTTGTTTCTGCATGCTGTCAGCGAAGCCAGATTTGCCATGCGGCATAGCACCTTGACAGGTATTTTGTGGCATCAAGGTGAAAGTGACAGTGCAGGTGGCAGTTATAAAGTGTATTACGACAAGTTATTATTAATTGTGCAAGCGCTTAGAAAAGCCCTTGACGCTCCAGAGGTACCGCTCATTATTGGCGGCCTGGGAGACTTTCTGGGTAAATCGGGGTTTGGGGAGCACTGTGTTGAGTATGAGTATATAAACGATGCCCTGCAAAAATTTGCTTTTGAACAGCCCAATTGCTGCTTCGTATCGGCGCAAGGCCTAACGGCGAATCCAGACGGCATCCATGTAGATGCAATATCTCAAAGGTATTTTGGTCTGCGTTATTTTGAAGCCTTTGACAAAAGGATGCATGTTTTAGCACCGCTGGGCAATGAGAGTGAGCTTTTGGACAGACTTAACGCCAGAACGCATACACAAGCTGAATTGATGTTTATGAAGCACATGGATTTCGCTCTTGGCAAGCTATCGAATGAAGCATTTTTCAAAGCTCTGTGAGGTGTAGTTTATGATTCAATTGCTGATTTTAGGTTTATTAATGCAAAATCCGGGATCAAATGGATATGAACTCCTGGCACTCATGAAAGAACGGCACTATAAATATATTGTGAATTTTACAAAGGGTTCTTTTTACTACAATCTTAAAAATTTAGAAGAGAAAGAATTGATTAAGCAGGTTATTCCTTCAGAGCGAAGCAGGGAAAGTTACCATTATATCATTACGGAGCAAGGAAAAGATGAGTTTCAGAATTTAATGTACAAGTACGGGGCAAAGTCAGAATATGTTAACTTGTCTTTTTATGCGGCACTCTTATTTGCCAGGGAATACAAAACCGACAATCTGGTCAGGCTGATTGACATTCAAATAGGGCAGACCGAAGCTAAAATGCTCTTATTAAAGGACGCCCTGGAAGGTGAGCAGCAACTGCCAATGTATTTTAGAAAGATGCTGGAAAACTCCATATCGCACCATTCGGTAAACTTAGAATGGTTTAAATCGCTTTTAAAGGATGTACATTGTCAATAGAGGGTACTATCATAAAGGGATAATAGTATGAAAAAAGAGATACTTCGAATGGAAAATGTAATAAGTGAAGATCCGGATATGACAAATCTTGATAATTTTAATATCCACATGTTCCAAGGGGAGATACTGGGCCTGATTGGAGTGAACGACTATGGAAAAGACGTGTTGGTCAATCTTATATGCAAAAATATGCCGATAAAGTTCGGGCGGATTTATTTTTCCAATGTGTTAGTAAACAGTTATCACTATAGTGACGGTTCTGATAATAAGGTATATGTAATCGATCAGGAAAGTAAACTGATAAATGATTTAACTGTAACAGATAATGTATTTGTACTGAGGAAAAGCTTCAAAAAGTACATTATCAGCGGAAAAGTTTTGGGAACACAGCTAAATCAATTACTAAAAGAATTGGAAGTATCATTGGATCCTAAAGCTGTTTGTATGGATTTAACAGAATATGAAAGATGTGTGGCAGAAGTATTAAAAGCAGTAATACAAGGGGTAAAGCTTATTATAGTCAATGATCTAAGTAATATTTTAAGTGCCGATGATTTTCAGAATTTTAAGAAACTTTTAATGAAAATGGCAAAAAAGAATTATTCCATACTATATATTGGAAACCACCATGAAGAAATTTTTCCTATTTGTGACAGAGCAGTCTTAATGCAAGACGGAAGAATAATTAAAGTATTGGATAAAAAGGAAATGTCGGATGAGAAAATATTACCATACACCATTTCATTAAAAGATACCCAGCCTGCCATTAAAAATACCGATAATAAAGATACAATATATTTTCACGATATAAGCACTAGCTACTTGAATAAAGTTTCATTTTCAGTTCAAGCCGGTGAATGTATCATATTATATGACAAAAGCAGTAAACTGCAGTTGGATACTGTTAACTTTTTGAGTGGTGAGCAGGAGATAGTATCCGGAGCGATTGCACTGGGACATAAAGTATTAAACCCTAAGAAAATGTACAAGTATTTTGGAAATGAAATAGTGTTTATTGGAGAAGATGCATTAAGTTCAATGCTCTTTTATGATATGAGTTATATTAATAATTTTTGCTTCCTGCTGGATAAAAAGACCAATAGAAGCAATATTACCGGAAAAGTTAAAAGGAGTATCCAACAAGAATACTATAAAGAATTAGGTAATGAAGTATATGCAAATGATTTAAGGGAACTGGATAAAAAATCGCTTTACAATTTAATTTACTACCGGGTTCATTTATTAAATCCAAAAATTGTTTTTGTTGTTCAGCCTTTTTCTAATGCAGATATGTATGTAAGACGTCATATTATTCATTTGATTCGGATTTTAAAACGCAAGGGAATTGCAGTTGTTATACTTGCTGTAAGTATTTCTGACAGCCTGCATGTAGCCGACAGGCTATTGCTCTTGGAAGAAGGTACAATTAAGGAAGAATACTTTCCGGATACCTTTAGTCAAATCAGAATCAGCGATTAATACCCAAAGAATATCCCCCCTATTCCAAACAAACACCCCTATAATTACAAATTTAGGGGTGTTATACTCATTCTGTAAATGTCTCATAAAGCATCCTATCAAGTTTATACTATTGTGTACTTGTTTATATACATTATCTTATAACGAGGCAATAAAATGTCCCCCACCTCTCTTAGATGGCGGGTACCGCTTCGGGTTTCAGGCGGCGAGCATATCTCCCGCCTCGTTGAAACGCCGCTGATGTAAGAAAATTATCCTACAACCGGAAAATTTTCTTTGAATTGAGGCGTTATAAGCAAAGTACTGTTAATTAATTTTGGATTTGGAGGAGATTAAATGAAAGTAATGCCTGTAGGATCTAAAATCAAACAATCAATTACTTCTTTATTTGCAAAAGTGTCATCCGGATTTGAGGGCAGATCTATACTTCTAAGAAAATTTAAAATTAAAACCAGATTAATAGCTTCCTTTGTCTTATTGTTAATAGCCATGTTATTAGTCACAAGCGTGTATTCTTATAGCAGCTCAACAAATACAATGAATGAAAGAGTAAGAACAGACTCATTACAGGTTATGGGCCAGACGAGTGTTATACTGAATAATGAGTTGAAAAGGATGGAAGATTATTTTTTGGATATAGGCTTGAACGGTGCTGTTCAGGATGCATTGAATAAATATATGGTTGGAAATAAATTTGAACAATTGGACCAGTCAAGAACTCTGAAAAGCTTTTTATCAATCAAATTTGCAGCCTCAAATGATATAGCTTATTGCGGAATATATCATGGAGGCAGCTTTACTCAGGTAGAAGCTTATAATACTGCTAGTGTGTCTCCGGATATTGAGGCAATAGCTGAAAAAGACTTAAAGCAGCTGGAGTGGTCAGACTTTAAAGTTGCTCCCTCAAATTCCAATATTACCTCTTATTACGGTATACAACAAAATATTGCTTCTATTACAGATAAACAAAACGTCCTGGCAAAAATGGTTTTAATTCCAAAAAACAATTATCTTGCCAGCGCATTTGAAAAATTGGACATCGGAAAAGACCCAAAGACTGAAAAGGCTTTCCCCATATTTGTTGCGGATAACAATGGAAAGATAATAGCATCAAGAACAGTTGACGAATATCCCACAGGCAAAGCCACAGAAGTTTCAGCGTTAATTGCCGGTAATATTATGAAAAATATTAAAAAGGGCTCAACAGCCTTGGAAGCCGGTAACCTGGATTTGAATATCGGGGGCAGCACCAGACTGGTTACATATTCTCAAATAAATAAAGATAAGCAGCTGTTTGTTATTTCAGTTATTCCATATTATTATTTAAACAGTGCTGCAGAGAAACTTAGAACAAATATTTTTATTATCGGGTTTATATGTGTTGCAATTGCTTTTGCATTGTGCATTGTCATTGCCAGGAGTGTTTCCCAACCTTTGAACAGATTGGTCCAAATAATGAAAAAAGCAAAAGACGGCGATTTGACAGACCAAATTCAGGATAATGAAAAAGATGAAATAGCAGATGTATGTCAAAATTATAATGATATGCTTTTGAATATAAACTCACTTATAGCAAATGTCAGAAATTCTACACAATGTGTTCTTAGTGTGGCTAACAAGATTTCAATTGCATCGAAATCTACATATAGTGCTTCGGAACAAGTGGCTGTGACAGCTGAACAGATTGCTAAGGGTGCAGCAGATCAGGCAGCCGAAATAAATGACAGTGTCGGTAATATGGATCAGCTATCGGAGGGTATTACACTTGTTGAAAACGATATAGCAAAAGTAACGATTCAAGCCAATAAAATTAAAAACTTAAACACAGATGTGTCAAACACTATTGAAGCCCTTAATTTAAAGTCAAACCAGGTAAGTGATGCAACTGGTAAAGTTTCAGCAAATATTTATGATTTGAGTAAAAGTATGCAGGAAATACAAAAAATACTTAAAATTATGAACTCAATTTCAGAGCAGACAAATCTTTTGTCATTGAATGCAGCCATTGAGGCCGCTCGGGCAGGCGAATCAGGGAAGGGGTTTGCTGTGGTGGCAAATGAGGTCAGGAAGCTGGCAGATAAATCAAAAGAGTTTACCGGCAGCATAAGTGACATTATTGCTTCTATTGAACATAAAACCAATGTTACTGTTGAACAGGTTAAAAATTCTGATATTGCTGTCAAGGCACAAAAAATAGCTGTTAAAAATACCGAAGAATTATTTAACATGGTATTCGGTTCTGTAGAAATAGTTTTAAATGATATAGCAAGAACAGAAAAATCTGTTGCAGGCATAGTAAAGGCAAAGGGTAAGGTTTTAGAGTCAATGGAAAATATTTCAGCAGTCGCAGAGGAATCGGCTGCCACAACAGAAATGATTTCCGCAAGTACACAAGAACAATTCGCGTCGGCAGAAGAACTGTCAAATAATGCAAGCGACCTGGAGAGTCTTTCAATAGTTTTGAACAGTGAACTGGATAAGTTTAAGACGAAGTGAGCTCATGGCAAATGATATGTTACTGCTAATATTAATAGTCTATTAAAAAATTACATGTTTACATAAAAAATAGATCAAATAACTTTTAAAATTGTATGTTTTAAGTTATATTGTTACTATAGTTGTTTTTACCCTCTAGTGGCAATATACAATACGTTTTTGAGTGGTTAATTTGCCCTGCGGCGTGTTACTATGTTTTAATATTTATTTTTCTATTAAGGGTAATGGTTTTAAATAAGAAATATAATGTGGTAAAAGTCATAAAATTCACTTTTTAAAAAAGAACATTGTATCTTTCCATAATTGGGTCTGTATGTATGCAAAAAGAAAGGTGTAGTATGAAACTTATTATTGCAGATGATGAAGATAAAGTTTGTCAGCTTATTTACAAATTAGTAGACTGGGAAAAGCTAAATATGGAAGTGGTTTCAATCGTACATAACGGTATTGAAGCGCTGAAGTCCATTGAAAAATACAAACCGGATGTAGTAATTACGGATATTCGTATGCCGGGGTATGATGGCCTGGAAATGATCCGGCGTGCCAAAGAAATAAGTGAAGATTTGGATTTTATTATAATTAGTGGATACCGTCACTTTGAATATGCACAAAATGCTATTAAATACGGAGTTAAGGATTATCTCCTTAAGCCGATTAAAAAAACAGAGATAATGGATACTCTCTCCAGATTACGAGAAGAGTATTTGAAACGTACAAAAAAATTATCCAGTGAAGAACAATATCGTATTTCAATAAAAAACAATTTAGACCGGTTACGCAGCGGATTTTTTACGGATATATTATTTAAAAGAGTCACTGCAGAAGGGCAAATGAATATTGAAAGTATTAATGAAAAGTATCACTACAATTTTTGTGATGGCTTTTTTCAGGTTGTACTTATTAAAATTGATGGTGTAGATACATGCTCTCAAAGCAATATGGAATATATCCGAGACAAAGTATTACAGTCCATACATAAAAAAGTTGATGAATACTGTTATGATATTGAAAGTATTTTTGAAAATAATTTATGCTATATCGTTCTTAATTGCAGTGAAGATAGCAGGAAAGCTGTCAGGCGTTCACTGAAGGCTTTATTAGATGAACTTTTACTACAGAAGGACATAATAGAAGATCTTAAAATTACAATAGGTGCAGGTGTTCCAAGAGACACAATCCGTGGTGTCTTTTCTTCAATGAAAACGGCAGTGTGGGCAGTGGAGCAAAGGCTTATACTTGGTGTCAATAAGGTAGTAGAAGGTGCGGAGGTGTCGTCAAATGAATTGGCTGACAGTTCCACATTTATTGAGTTTAATAAAAAGTTGATTGAGGCACTTGAAAGGTTGGATGAAAATCAGGTAAGAGAGTCATTTACTTTTTTAGAGACAAGTCTGAAAAATAAAGAATCAACCACTGGCCATGAAGTTATTCAAATGGCAAAAGAAGCCATAAATTTGTACTTGTTTCACTTGAGGCAGAATAAATTTGTAATTAAGGATTCGAACGATTTTTTTGATACATTCAGTTTGAGTATAGATAATTGCGGTTCGATGGAGGAAATTTTTGCGATACTTTCCAGAACAATTATAAAATCATTTTATCAGGTTATAGCTGACAAACAGCAAGAGGATAATAAACCGATCCGTGAGGCAAAGCAATATATTAAAGATCACTATAAAGAGCCGATTTCACTGGAAATAGTCAGTGATTATGTAGGTTTTAACGCCACATATTTTAGTTCTCTGTTTAAAAAAGAAACAAACACGACGTTTTCGGAATATTTGACAAGCATACGTATGGAAAGGGCAAAAGAACTATTAAAGGAAACAAATTTGAATGTTGCTACAATTTGTGAAGAGGTAGGCTATAATGATACAAAGCATTTTTCAAAAGGATTCGCAAAGTATACAAATTTAAAGCCGAATGAATATAGAAAAATATATTCCTAAAAGGTTATCGTATGAGAAAAGATAGAAGTTTTTTACTTGATAACATAAAGAAATGGGTATGGATGATACTGATATTTATTATCCTGTTGTTAGCTCTTATAGGTTTTGCTGCCATTACCATTCCCTCTTATAAAATTATTTTTGCTCTGGCTGTTCTGGCTTTTTTCCTAATATTTTATTTAGGGTATATAACAGTTTACCTCCGGTACCGTCAAATGGAAAAATTATTGCAATTATATACCGAAGGATATTTTGTAGATGATTTTTTTGAACAGGATATTAAAATAAGCAAAACAGTAAGTAAGGTATTGGAGTTATTATCGGACCGTCTTGATAAATCTGCACTTTTAAATGTATCTAAAAAACAGGCCCAGTATCTGGCATTACAAAATCAAATTAATCCCCATTTTTTATATAATACATTGGAAGGAATCCGCAGTGAAGCCTTATGTGCAGGGATGGACGGGGTTGCATCCATGACTGAGGCCCTGGCTACTTTTTTTAGATACACTATATCAAATGTGGATCATTTAGTGACCCTGGAAGATGAATTATCGAATATTGAAAATTATTATATCATTCAGCAATTTCGTTTTGGAGATAAATTAAGCTTAAGCATAGAGTATGACGATGATGGGGATGATTTGTCCATTCTGAATTTAAAACTTCCAAAGCTGATTTTACAGCCCATTGTTGAAAATTCCATTTACCATGGAATTGAACGGAAAATCGGGAAAGGTAATTTGAGAATAAATATAGACTATACCGCAGACAGACTTATTATTAGAATTTCGGATGACGGAATGGGCATTGAAAAAGAAGCTTTGGATAAACTTAATAATAAACTTCTGACAAATTCTTTGGATGATATGGAGTCGAAAAAAGATAAAAAAGGCGGAATAGCAATTATTAATGTAAATAACAGAATCAAGCTTATATTTGGCGAGAAATATGGGATATACATTTATTCTACTCAAAATGTAGGAACAGATGTTGAGATTACATTACCTATTATAAAGGAATAATAGCCTGGAAGACTTAGATTATGTTAATCAAATATTACGTAAATCAATTCTTCCTGTCAAATCAGAATCGGCGATTAATACCCAAAGAATGCCCCCCCTATTCCAAACAAACGCCCCTACAATTACATTGTTAGGGGTGTTATACTCATCCTGTAAACAACATTTCATAAAGCATTTCTGAAACAAATAAGAAAGGTGAAATAGATGGAAGATTATATCGTTGAATTAAGCGGAGTATCTAAAAGGTTTCCAGGCGTTTTAGCTCTTGATAATGTAAGCTTTAATCTAAAAGCGGGTGAAATACTGGCATTACTTGGTGAAAACGGAGCGGGAAAGTCGACCTTGATGAAAATTCTTAGCGGTGTTTACACAAAAGACTCAGGTACAATGAAAATCTTTGGCCGGGAAGTAGATGAAATGAATCCGAAGAAGGCACAGGAATTAGGTGTTGCCATTATTCATCAAGAGTTAAATATGTGTGCCCACCTGTCAGTTGCAGAGAACATTTTTCTTGGAAGAGAAATAACAAAATCAGGAGTTTTGTCTAACAGAGAAATGGAAAGACGGGCAAAAAAAATATTGGATAATTTAAATATTGATATCAGTCCGGACACAATAGTCGGGGATCTGGCGGTATCAAAGCAGCAGATGGTTGAAATTGCAAAAGCACTTTCTACAAATGCAAAGGTACTGATTATGGATGAGCCGACCAGTGCACTTACCTCTAAAGAGATAGACGATTTATTTTTGATTATCAGGAAAATAAGATCGGAAGGCTGTGGAATCGTATATATTTCTCACCGCCTTGAAGAACTGGAACATATTGTAGACAGAGTCACCATATTGCGGGACGGACAATTTATCAAAAGTATGGATTTTACTTCTACGACTCTTGAAGAAATTATTGCTAATATGGTCGGCCGTGAAATAAAAGAAAAATTCCCCAGGGTACAATGCAAAAAAGGCGAAAAAATCCTGGAGGTTAAAAATCTGAATGCAGGCAGAATGGTAAGGGATGTCAGTTTTGACCTGTATGCGGGTGAAATTGTCGGAATAGCAGGATTGATGGGAGCCGGGAGAACAGAAACCACAAGAGCGATCTTCGGTATAGACCCAAAGGAATCAGGTGAGATTATCCTGGATGGCAAAACAATTACAATAAATAAACCACTGGATGCTATTCAGGCGGGAATCGTCCTTGCTCCGGAAGATCGAAAAAAGGATGGTTTATGTACAAAACTTAGTGTCAGGGATAATATAAGTCTCCCGAATTTAGATATATTGTGTAATACACTTGGTATTGTAGACAGAAAGAGAGAACACAGTATGTCGGAAAAGGCAGTCAGTGATTTGAAAATTAAACTTCCCACGGCTGAAGTTAATGCCGGCAGCCTCTCAGGCGGAAATCAGCAGAAAGTTGTAGTTGCAAAGTGGCTCGCAAGGAATTCCAGAGTTGTAATATTTGATGAGCCTACAAGAGGTATTGACGTTGCTGCAAAAGTAGAAATCTACAACCTGATGAATGAGTTGAAGGAAAAAGGTATAGGCGTGCTGTTTGTTTCATCTGAAATGCCGGAAGTTATGGGAATCTCGGATAGAATTATTGTAATGTGCGACGGAAAGGTAACAGGTGAAATGCCGACAAATGAAGCCACACAAGATTCAATTCTAATGTACGCAACAAAATTTGATAAAAAAATTGATGCTGTTAAGGCTTAAATAATAGCGCTCAGAGGAGATGGGAAAATGGGAAAGGAATTAAAACAAAGTTATTTCAAGAAAATAATGTCCATAAGAGGTATGGGACAGGTATTGACAGTAACAGTAGGACTAGTGGTGCTTTTTATCGTTTTTGGCTTTTTAAATCCTACTTTTGCATCCTCGAAAAACATAGGCAACTTATTAAGACAAATTGCTCCTATTGTTTTGATAGGAATTGGCCAATCCTTCGTACTTATTACAGGAAATATTGACTTGTCAATTGGATCTGTTGTTGGTATGAGCTGTATGATTTCGGCTACTTTAATGACCAAGGGAATGAATCCCTGGGTGGCTGTAGTGATTACAATAATTTGTTGTTTGTTTGTCGGATTAATTAACGGCCAGCTGGTTGCAAAATGTAAATTGCCTCCGTTTATAGCAACATTGGGTACTATGACAATTTCAAGGGGTATAGCTCAGATTGTAAATAACAACTACAATACCGACTCCATTGGAGAGGGAGCAAAAACCTTCCGTGATGTATTCTATTATGGTAAAACCCTTGGTCTTTACAATACAATCTGGATTGCTATTATTCTATGGGCAGTATTTAACTTTTTGCTTAGCAGAACGCGTACCGGCCGTCATATATATGCTGTCGGCAGTAACATTGAAGCATCAAAACTATCCGGTGTCAGTATAGTAGGAACTACGGTAAAGGCTTATCTGGTAAGTTCATTTTGTGCTGCGGTAGTTGGTCTGATTATTTGTGCTACATCCGGTATGGGAACTATGGATGCAGGTAATATGTACGAAATGTATGCAGTTGCCGCTTCAGTAATCGGCGGAGTCAGTACGCTGGGTGGACAGGGTATTCTGCTTGGAACAATAATCGGTGCTGCTATATGGGGTGTTTTGCAAAATGGTTTGCAATTTGCCGGAGCACCGGTTGCTATAAGAAATATTGTAATCGGTATTATCGTAGTTGTTTCCGTACTGCTTGATGTGGTGGTCCGTTCCGGAAAGCCTAAAAGAAAAAATGAAAGCAGCGGTAAGGTCGGATTTAAGCTAAAAGCTTAATTCATAGAATTAATGTCTTTATAATTTTAAGGAGGGGTAGTAATGAAAAAAAGGTTACTTGGCGCACTATTATGTGCAGCAATGGTAGGAACAATGTTGGCAGGATGCGGAAGCTCGGCGGATAAAGCTGCCGGCACACCGGCATCAGGAACTTCAACATCAGAAGCATCAACGTCAGCACCGGCAGCAGATAAAAAATTCAAAGTGTACTTAATCACAATGGATCAAATGGATCAATATTGGGTTAACGTTGATGCCGGAGCAAAGAAGGCAGCGGCAGAGCTCGGGAATGTGGAATACAAATGGTCGGCACCGGATGTTAAGGATGATGCAAAGCAAATTGAATGTATCAATAATGCAGTAGCAGATAAGGCGGATGCCATTCTTTTAGCAGCTAATGGCCCGGATGCTGTAACGGCAGCATTAAAGGAAGCACAAGCCGCAGGCGTTAAAATTGTCTATGTTGACTCTGCTGCTAAATTTGATGGTGAAGCAACCTTCGCTACAGATAACACAGCAGCCGGAAAAACTGCAGGCGAAGAGATGAAAAAGGCTTTAGAAGCTGCAGGCAAGACCTCAGGGAAAATCGGTATTATAAACGTTAACGCAGCGACAGCATCCTGCGTAGCCCGTGAAACAGGTTTCCGTTCAGCTTTTGAAGGATCAAAATTTGAATTGCTTGCAACACAGTATGGTGAAGGCGATGCAGCAAAATCAAAAGATATTGCTGCCAACTACATAACATCAGGAGTTGTTGGAATATTCGGTGCTAATGAAGGTTCTACGGTAGGAGCCGGTAACGCTATCCAGGAGGCAGGCGGAAAAGTTA
Source organism: Bacillota bacterium (assembly GCA_023392075.1). Lineage (GTDB taxonomy): Bacteria > Bacillota > Clostridia > Acetivibrionales > DSM-1351 > Ruminiclostridium. The sequence goes on from JAEVZU010000058.1 coordinate 28,975, forward strand.
TTGGTGTAGGTTTTGATAAATCCGATACCATTCTTTCATTAATAAAAGATGGAGTTTTATTGGCAACTATGGCTCAAAATCCGGATGTAATGGGAGAAAAAGGAGTTAAAGCAGCAGTAGATGCTCTTCAGGGCAAGAGCCTGGGTGGTGCTGTGGCTGACACCGGTGTTTCCGTAATAACTAAGGACAATATTAAATAATTAAAAAATGTAATCCTTTTAATTTTTTAATTATTCCCGAACATGTACTCTCAAGCTAGTAGTCTGTAACATCTAAATTCATAT
>JAEVZU010000097.1 GCA_023392075.1 Bacillota bacterium
TTTCTTCAGCATCGCTGATTGTTGAAACCGGAAGATTGAGATTCTTTGCAGTCAGTTCTACAATGTCCCTGTCGTAATATTGGATACCCAGCTTTTCACTGACTTTTCGTGCGATAGGCCGCCCCAGGCTGCCGAATTGTCTTGCAATTGTCACAACGAATTTCTCATCCATACTACATTCTTCTTTCTTAATAGTTTTGTTGAATTCATTATACTGCACAACAATATGGGTTTACAATGGACTGAAACTCCAAACTTTCAAGATATTATTGTACTCCGGATACAAAGACATAAATATAAAAGCTAATGTTGGTTTTGCAACATGCCAATGTTTGGTTGTACATTGTTAATAAAGGGTAATGTATGATATCCTTTAAATAATGATTTTAGGAGGGATGTTGATTGCGCACCCAGGTTTCGGAGCTTTATGAGCACGCAAAAGAAAAATACAGGCTGGTACTGCACGGCGGACAAGCGGGCTTGAACAATTCCGCCTCCTGGGTATATCTTGCGGAAGATATACAAAATATATCCTTTTTAAAAGGCGGTGAGCTGGTTATCACCACGGGACTCTTCACTCAGAGCGGGGTCAAGCTGTATGATTTTATCAGTGCGCTGGTTACACGGAACTGCAGCGGTATTCTTATAAATGTAGGCAAATATCTCCATCAGGAGGATATAACTCCTGAAATTCTGGAGTTATGCAGCATTGCCAGGTTTCCGGTTTTCACCATGCCCTGGGAAGTGCATCTTGTGGATATAATGCAGGATTTCAGTATTCTGCTTCTGCATAACAATCAAAGAGAGGAACATCTTGATGCATCCTTTTTAAGTGCTCTTTATCAATCGCCTGTACAGGAAAATCTTCTCAGGACAATGAATCAGTTTGGATTTGCAACAACATCCGATTACAGGATAATGGTAATTCAAAACTTGCAGGATATTACAAGGATCACTTCACCATTGAACAGTTATGGATTGAAATATCACATATTTGAGCATGACCATCTGCATGTGCTGATATACAACGTTTCAAGCGGAAAACTCTCTCTGACCGGTCTTATAGATTTGATCTGCTTTTGTGATAGTATAAAGCTGGGTTTGGGTGATGCCATCCATTCGCTTGCTGAAATAAGCCTGTGCTATAAGCGTGCCCGCTTTTCCCTGGCAGCCGCCGTATTCTGGAACCGGCAATATGTAAATTTCGACGATTTGGGAATATTTCAGATTTTATTTTGTTCCTCCGATCCGGTTCTGCTGCAAACAATTTATAAACGGCATCTGGGCGCTTTAGAACAATATGATACAGAACATGATTCGGATTATATGAATACACTCCGTATTTTCCTGCTTTCAGACTGCAATATCCTGGAGACGGCATTCAGAATGCATACCCACCGTAACACCATCGTCTATCGTATGCGGAAGATAAAAGACCTTTTAAATTCCGAGCTGGACAATTCCGAGATCAAATTCAATTTGCTTATGTCCTTTTACCTGAAAGAGTATTTTTCAATATAAAAGGACATACCGCAAAACCAACACAATTTAAATATGTGTGAAACATTTGATAGTGCACTATTATAAAATTTTCTTTGCCAGCTTCATATACTCGTCCCTCGGACAGCCATGGGATTCAAAAAAATCTTCAAGAGCTTTCTTCATTTCGGCAGCTACTTCAGGATGCTTGTTAACAACATTGTTATTTTCAGACATATCCAGTTTGCGGTTATACAACTCGGGGGTTATCCCGTCAGCACCGATGGACATATATGCCCATTCCTTTGTGGTTACGGCAGGGGTTACCTTCCAGTCATCTTCCGCATTACAGCCGCTGACGGCATATTTTCTTCCGAATTCGGCTTTTGAATCGTAAAGCTGCTTTTTGAAGGAGATTCCCTCAAAAGAGTACCCGGTCTTTATTTCCAGCAGTTCAAACAAGGTTGGCATAATATCCTGAGGCTGTACCATTGCATCACAAACACCACCCCCGGTTACTCCGGGAACATAAACTATCAACGGAATATGCCGAAGCTGGGAATACATCGGCCACCATAGATTATCGTCCGGCTTTTCCCTGTTACCTTTTCCCACATGGCCATGCTCTCCCATTTGGAAACCATGATCCGAAGTGAACAGTATAATGGTATTTTCCATCCAGCCCACATCTTCAATCTTCTTCAAAAGGAAACCTATCCACTTATCAACCATGGAGACTTCAGCTAGGTACTGAGCTCTCATGTTTTTCAACTCTCTTTCGGTATATGCGGCAGCAAGACCATAGTTTGGGTCCCTCATGGGCATGCCGTCATAATCCGGATCAAATTTCTTCACAAAGTAATCCGGTGCATCCCAGGGCTCATGTGGATCAAATATATCCACCCAAAGGAACATATTGTCTGCCTTGTAATTCAAATCAAGCCATTTGCTTGCCTCAACAGTGGTCTTAACACAATGGTAATCAAATTCGGTTTTTCTTTCCCAGTTAATCCATGGATGTATGTCTGCAAGATAGGCCCCCATTCTTTTTGTCTCGGTACGTATCTTTTCCTCGGGTAAATGTCTTTCGACAGGGTCGTTGCAGTGAAGAAAGGTTAAATCACCCTCCTGTCCGTGTATGGCATGGCTGGCATGGAAGCCTCTGGTTATCCACCAATTGTTCTTCTGCAGGTTGGGAGGATCAAATATTATTTGGGTTCGGTATCCGTTATCCCCCAATATACCTGCCATGGTTGGCAGGCTAACCGGCATCGGCCCCCATCCGAAGTGTGGAAATCCTACTTTTCCTGTGTATGTATCTATCCTGTTGGGCAGTGTAGGAAAACTTGAACAAATGTAGTTTGTAAAACACAACGATTTTTCTGCAAATGCGTCAAGGTTGGGCGTCTTTACATCCTTTCCTCCGCAGCAGCTCAAATTGTCAAATCTGAAAGTATCAGACATTATGCATATTACGTTCATTATATCATCTCCATTTTTAAATTTTCAGTTCTTTTAACCCTTAACAGCCCCCAGGGTCAAACCTGAAACCATGTACTTCTGCAATCCGATAAATACAAGAAGCACAGGCAGGGATGCACAGACAGAGGCCGTCATGATTTTAGCCCAATCATATGAGTTTTCACCGAAATAGGTCAATACGATACCAGGTGTCAAGGTTCTCATTTCAACTTTGGTAATGAGAGTCAATCCCCAGACAAAGTCATCCCAGCCTATCAGGAAGGCGTATATTGCAACAGCAAGAATACCGGGCTGTATAAGAGGAACAATGATTTTCCAGAAAGTCATGTACCTTCCGCAGCCATCTATTGCTGCGGCTTCTTCCAGGGATGTCGGTATGGTATCATAAAATCCCTTCAGTATCCATGTACTCAACGGCAGAGCTATGGTTGTGCATGCCAGTATAAGTGCTGTATAAGTGTCCAGTAAACCCAGTTTTCTATAAAGTGAATACAGTGCTATCATTAAAGCAACCTGCGGAAACATTTGGGTGGATAGAAATGCCAGCTGAAGTATCTTGCTTCCTGCAAATTTGAATCTTGAAAATGCATAGCTAGCATGCATTGCCAGTAATATGGCCAGAATTGTTGAACCGGCCGATACAATCACAGAGTTTTTATAAAAGGTCAGAAATCTCAAATCAGACAGTACTCTTACAAAGCTGTCAAGAGTTGGCTTTAGGGGAATCCATTCTGGAGGTAATCTTAAAAGTACATCGTTTGTCTTAATTGAAGTTACAAGCATCCAATATATAGGGAAAATAAATATTATAGTAAATACAATAAGAATACAATATTTAAATATTCTGCTTTTTTTATTCTTTTCTTTTCCACCAATTTTACCAGTAGTATTGTTCATGATATTCAACTCCTTCCTAATCAGAATTAACTTCCATTTTACCAAGTATCTTGTTATAAGCTGCGGCAAATATTACAAGGAAAGCCAGCCAGATAACACCGATGGCCGAACCTTTTCCCATATCAAACTCCATAAATGCCTTTTGGTAGGTATACAGTGTAAGTGTTGTGGTAGAATTGACCGGACCGCCATTTGTCATGGTAAAAAAGAAGCCAAACATTTGAAAATTAGTAACTACCGAAGTAAGTGTTACTGATTTTATAACACTCATTATACAAGGAATTGTGACATTCCTGAAACTTTGAAACCAATTTGCCCCATCTATTATGGCGGCTTCCTCCAATTCCTTCGGAACTGTTTGCAAAGCTGACAGCAGCATAACCATCATCAATGGCATCTGTCTCCAAACTGCCGCAATAACTATACTTCCCATTGCAGTATTGGTCTGCCCCAACCAGTTTATATTCTGATCCACAATATGCAGCTGGTTTAAGATATAATTAAGCACGCCATACTGCGGTTGATACAGCCACATCCAGAGCACTGCCGCAACGACAGTAGGGATAGCCCATGGTAAAAACAGTACTCCTCTGAAAATATTTCTGCCTTTAACCGGTGAATTCAGTAAAATTGCTGATAACAATCCGATAACAAATGAAATTATTACTGTGGAAAATACGTATAACAGTGTCCGCTCAAAAGATTCTATAAATTCTTTATCCCTTAATACCGACGTAAAATTCTCAAAATTATTCCACACAATATTATTCAGATCAAACATACTGTACGAATACATACTCATTCTCAATACCTGAAACATTGGTATAAATATGGTAAGGAGCAGCACCAATAAAGCTGGTAAGGTTAACGCCCAGGCATACATCCTGTCATTTTTTGCCCTGTTTAACTTAAAACCGGGTTTCTTAATATTTGTCTTATTGATTATTGTATTTTGTTCCATTTTATCACCTTCAAAATTATATACTCCCAGACATGTTTTGGGGTGTGAAAAAGGCAGGCGGTAAGCTGTTTGTTTAACACCTGCCCCTTATAATTTAATTTTTGGTTATTTATATAACTCTTGTATTTTTTTCTGTACGTCCCCAATTACAGTCGGTATATCATCATTATTCATGGTTACTCTTTCAACACCTTTTATAATTTCAAGACAGGCTTTATCAAACATCGGATTATTCGCCGGTAACGGACTGGCAGTTTCAGATTGCTTGTTAAATACCTTCATGTAGTCATCTTCATTCATTTCAGGAAGTGCAGCAATGGATTTTCTAGCCGAAAGGGTACCATATGCCTTATGATAATTTAACATAGCTTCTTTCCCTACAAGATATTCAATCAAGGCTGCAGCCGCTTCCTTGTTCTTTGATTCGGCAGCAATGCCAAGTTGATGTTCTGTATAAACAGTCTCACTTCTGCCGGTTTTGTTGGCTGGAATTATGGCTACTCCCATACTTTTGTCAAATTCGGCTCCTTTGCCGCTGATACTTCTGAAGGTTCCTCTTCCCATATCCCCGTCAAAGCATATGCCCAATCTGCCGGATGCAAATAAAGATCTGACCGATTTTTGTTCTACACCCGTCGGCATAATATTTTTAGCAGCAAGATCCCCCAGATATTGCATGGCATCTTTTGTTGCCGTACTATCAAAGGTTACTTTACCGCTCTCATCCTGGAATTTTCCTCCGAAGGCATACATGAGACCTATAAATACAGTCCCCGCATGGGATTCCTTGGAATTTGCATAGCCTATACCATAAATCTGATTTCCGTCTTTATCCTTTCCAAGTGCTGCAATCTTTGCAGCGGCAGCGACCATTTCCTCCCATGTGGCAGGTGCCTTCTCGGGATCCAATCCGGCCAGTTTAAACAGATCCTTATTCCAGAACATGGCATTTGGATGCGGAGCCCAGGGTAAAGCCATGATTTTTCCATTAAATGTAGTTCCGGCAAGATTATTTCCATAAAAATCACTTATTGTTTCGGATTTAATTAATTTTTCCAACGGTTCAAGTGATTTTGCACCGTTAAATGCAACCATCATTTGAGAATTACCCATGATAACATCTGCGGGATTGCCGGAGCTGCACGCAATTAAAACCTGATCCTTATACTGTGCAAATGGAACCCCTACGGTTTCGACCTTAATATTCGGGTTTGCAGTCATAAAATCATCCATTAACTTTTTAAATATCTCTTTTGTAGATTCTTCTGTCTCAAGCCAGTTGCTCATTCTAATAGTTACTTTTTCCGCTGCGCTGTTATTTTGAGTTCCGGCAGCAGTTGCCTCACCATTAGAGTTAGTTTCCTGCTTTGACGCATCCGAGTTTTGCCCGCAACCAATAAGCATGCTGACACAAAACACAAAAATCATTGATACAGCCAAAAACCTTTTTAACATTTGATTTCCTCCTAAAATATTTATTATGTATATCACTGGTATAATTAAATATTAAGGCTTAAAGCGCAGAAATAAAACGACACAGAATTCAGATAAGGTATCTTTTTTTCACTTGATATTTGCCCTGTATTCTGAAGGTGTCATTCCAACCATCTCTTTAAATAGCCTTGCGAAATGTTTGGTGCTGTAGTATCCTACAATCTGGCAGATCTCATGTATTTTAAGATTGGGATTTGCCAGGAGTGTTTTGGCCTTTTCAACTCTTACTTTAGTCAAATAATCTATAAAATTCTCTCCCGTTTCCTTCTTGAACAGAGAGCTGAAATAATTTGTATTCATATGCACATGCCTGGCTACACTTTCGAGACTTATGCTGTTGAAAAAATTCTTGTTTATATATTCTTTTGCGGCTTCTATGGTTTTCCTCTCACTTCTTGGTTCCTCACCGTGTTCTTCATTTTTTTGCCTGCTGGCAGTATCCTCGCAGGATTTTTCACTCTGGATATCTTTCTCTATGGATTTAAGCAGGTCCGAAAGTTCAAACCTGTTGACAGGCTTCATCAGGTAATCTACAACACCGCTTTTTATTGCATGCCTTGTATAGCGGTAATCTGTATGTGCGCTCAAAACAATAAACTTCGTACCGGTTTCCGTTTTCATTATCATATCAATCATTTCAAGACCATTCATCAATGGCATCTCCACATCGACGATGACAACATCAGGATCCAATTTAATAGCAAGTTCCAACCCTTTTTTGCCGTCTGATGCTTCACCTGCTACTCTGAAATTTGAATTACTCAACTCTATTAATTTGGTGAGACCTTTCCTGATAATTTCCTCATCATCAACAATCAGAATATTGAACATCTATATCTCCATCCTTTTTATAGGTTTAGCCGGTATGACCAGTTCGACCGCAGTCCCTTTGCCCGGTCTGCTGGAAAGCTTCAAGCCGTATTGCTCGCCATAGTAAAGCTTTATTCTTTCATTGATATTGTTCAAGCCTATACTACCTTCTTTACTGAGGGATTCCTCTTTCTCAAGGGATTTTTGTACATCCTCAAGCCTTTGATCAGTCATACCCACTCCGTCATCCTCAATAATAATTCTTATATTCTCCTCTTCCTTATTTATAATTATCCTTATCAGCCCTTGTGTCCCCTTTTGGGCAATACCATGGCATATGGCATTCTCAACTATGGGCTGTATTATCAGCTTTAAAATTACATGGCTTTTAACATCGATATTTGCAAAAAGCTCTACATTTAATTTATCTTTATATCTTATTTTTTGAATGTTTACATAATCCACAACATATTTTATTTCTTTATCCAGACTTATTGAGCTGCTTTTATTGTCCAGATTAAACCTTAATATATTCGCAAAAGAGGTTAACAGATCTGATATATCAAAGTTGCCGGCCAGTATTGCCATCATATTGGCCGATTCAAGCGTATTATACATAAAGTGAGGATTTATTTGACTCTGCAGTGCATTCAGCTCTACCTCCTTCTTTTTTAGTTGAATTTCGTACATCTCTTTAATAAGCTTTTTTATATTTTTCACCATTTTGTTGAAGCTTTTGCTCAATTGTCCTATCTCATCATTGCTTTCTATTTCCACAGCTGCATCAAGATCACCATTTTCAACATCCATAATTGTTCTCTTTAATCTTTTTATAGGCCGGCTTATTCCCATTGCTATAAAATTGGATATTAAAGAAAGCAGCAGCACACAAAAAACTGCTGTAATTAAAGTATACATCCGGATTTTCTTGACCTGGTCGGAGATCTGCGACATAGGTGAAATAAATACAACATTCCATCCGGTTTTTTGTGATTTACTGGTAATAACCACATTCTCCGCTCTTAATTGGCTGAGCTTTGCGTCTATATCCATGTGCATTCCCTCTTTTAGTTTTTCGGTACCCTCTGCTCTGATATTTTCAGGTGAAATATAGATTACTCTATTTTCTTCATTTAATATGAGCATCCTGCCGCTTATTTTTTCCCCGGTACCTCCAACAATGTTTTGAATTGCCTGTACATTTATATCTATATTTATAAATCCGATATAGTCACCATTACTGATATCGGTAAGCCGGCGGATATAAGAAAAATTCATGTTCTTCCCTGTATTGGCATACTTTTTTTCAACATGGGGGGATACCAGCAAATTTCTTACCTTGCCGCCGGTTATCCGGCCATACCAGTCCTCCTTTTTAAAATCATAGGCTGGTGACAGGGCAGATGTCAGATTTCCGTAAAAAAGGTCGTTGTATTTGGAGTATATATACACGCCCTCAATATTTGTATCTATTACACTCAGGCCCAAAATAAACTGTCCTATTATATCCCTGTTGTCCAGCTTTTCTGCAAAGGAGGCCTCATGGTGCGTGCTTAATATCTGCTGTACTGAAAAATTTGAATATGCGGTGTAGGTAAGTCTTTCAAATTTTTCAATATAGCCGTCAATATCCTTGCTGATTTGTGCAATTACAAGGTTTGCATAATCCTCTGTCTGCCGGATAACAGTTTTTGATGAAATATTATATGAAACCATTCCCAAAATGACTGAGATAATAATTACAACAGACAGGTAAGTGAATAGGAGTTTGTTTTTAATACTGGTGTCTTTTATATTCTGACGGATTTTGTTTAAAGTGAAATACTTCGGCCATATTTTCATATGTTATCCCCTGTTAGCCCTAAACTAAACTTAGAAACCTTTTTTATTTAGCTTTGAAAAGATATAAGATAGATATGTGATAAATCACATTATAAACTACTATCATATATTGCGCAATAATTGTAGGTTTTTGTCGAACTATTACGATACTTAGTAATTCTTTAGTATTACAGGAGTTCCCTCACCTGCTTCAATCATTTTTATTTTAAGGGCTTCTGCCAATTCATTACAAATATCCATATAGTCTTGATTTCCAATGAGATTGATCTTTTCATGCGGATCGGACTCCATGTCATATAAGAACTCTTCAAGATATACCATGCTGTCTGAATCATTCCAGCCGTCCTTATCAGGTGCATGTACACAATATTTCCAGCGGCCGGTTCTTATTGCCCGGGCTACCTCGGTCTCACTAATCTGAATGAATACATTTTCAGGCCATGAGTATACCTCACCGTCAACCAAAGCCTTCAACGAATTTCCATGCATATATTCCGGAATACGTGCTCCACCTATATCAATAACTGTAGGAGCAATGTCAATAAGGCTGACCAATTCCTCTCTTACCTCTCCGCTGTTAAATCCGGGGCCTGATATTATAAGAGGTATTCTTATGCTTGACTCATGGCATGACCGCTTGTATTCACTGTTCCTGGTTTTAAAGTGACAGCCGTGGTCGGAAGTAAATATGATTATGGTATTATCCTTCAATCCCAGTGCCTTAATTTCGTCATTAATTCTTCCGAAATTTTCATCCAACCGCCTGCACATTCCGTAATAATCTGCAAGTCCGTCTCTCCAGTCACCCTCTTCGTCAATAAGATCCCCGGGAATAGGATAATCCTTAAATTTTTCTGCATAGCCAACAGGTGAAACAAACTTTTCCATATCATTCTGATGATGTGGTTCAAGATAGGATAAAAACAGAAAAAACGGTTTTTCACGAGTGCGTGTTCTCAAATAATCAATAGCAAAATCTGTAATTGCATCTGCTCTGTATTTATCTTTAAATGTGATTTTTCTATTTTCCGAATCAAACAGTAATCCCTCATATGGATGAGTTGTATGTTCAAGCCCGTCTGAAGCAAGCCAAAAATCCTCATACCCTCCTCTCAGTTTTCGTGGGACTGGTTTATCCTTTGTTATTGCCAGATGCCATTTACCTATGTAACCTGCCTCATAACCTTCATTCCTCATTATTTTTGCAATAGTGTTTTCAGCAGCGGCCAATGGCCTTCTATTTCTGAATACTCCGGTTTCTGTACCAAACCGGCCGGTTTGAATGCATGCCCTTGCAGGAGTACAAACCGGCTGGCATGAAAATGCATTTTGGAAGCGTACCCCGTTTTGAGCAGCCTTGTCAAGATTAGGTGTTATGTCATTGTGGGTTCCATAACATCCCACCGTATCCCACCTCTGCTGATCTGTAAAAAAGATGATTATATTTGGTTTTGTTGTTTGGTCCATATAGTTCTCCTTCTTTAAAAGATATTTAAACAGTTTATTTTCTAAAGTTTAATTTCACAGTTTTTACAAAAGTACATATTTATATTATATTAGAATTAAACCTTTAAAAAATGGATTATATATGAGATTTTATGTATTATATCATTATGTAGATAAAAAGCATGGAGTTAAAAAGGAGGATAAAAATATGCACTGGTTCAAAATTCCTGTTACTGACCCCAAGTTAAGATACAACACTGAATTGCTTTTTGATTGTATTGCCTACAGAAAACAAAGAGAAAGTGTTGTATTTAATCCTAAAGGTGCCGGACACTATACTTTCTTTTTTTTCTATGAACCGGTTTATATCGGTGACGGTATAAAATCGTCGTTGGTCCCTCCGAAAACATCAATTATATGCAGGCCGTCACAGACCAGACATTATGGAACAGATTCTTCAAAATGGACCCATTCATGGTTTTCCTTTAACGGTACTTTTGCAGACAAATTGCTCAGCGATTATGATATCCCTGTTGGTATGCCTTTTAACCCTGATAATGAATTTATAGTTGAAAAATATATACTTCAGTTATATGGTGAAATTTTCGATAATCCATTCCCTGATATAATTATTCTTAAAAACATTTTTCACAATTTTATTATTGAACTTAAAAGAAGTATCGGCAAAAAAGCCTTCAAAGAACAAATTTCACCTTCCATAAGGGATGTAAAAAACTTTATTGATCTGAATTTTACAAATAAGATAACTCTTGATTCACTCTGCAGGATCGCCAATCTATCAAAATCCCAGTTGATAAACCTATTTAAGCTGCATTACAATATAACACCTGTAGAATATATAATCCAGCTCCGGCTTGATGAAGCAAAACAGCTCCTTATAGATATTAATCTCAGTGTACATGATGTAGCCAGAGAAGTGGGATATGATGATATATTTTACTTTTCCAAGCTTTTTAAAAACAGGTTTGGTGAAAGTCCTTTAAAATATAGGAAGTGCAGCTATAAAGCTGACTAAATGCCCAAGGTGCAGAACACCATATTAAATGATATCTGCACCTTGATCTTTGGAAGCTGCTATTTTACTTCATTAGTACATAATTTAACCGCTTTTTATTGTTCCTTTGTCCTGGCATCAAACTCCTCCTGGCTGTACTGATTAATACCAGTCAGAGTACCGTTGCCGTCTGCATCCGGCTTCCCGTAATCACGTGCGGCATAAACATCCACTTCACCCTTTCCATCGGAATTGTTTATCTGCCGCATGGAGCCTTTAAAGTTTCCGCTTGAGAAAGTCTCCCCGTTTGAGGACATGATATCGGTAAAATACCGAACGAGCTTACCGTTATAGTACAGGCAGCTGTTCTTTTTATCATAAGTTAAACCAAACGGATATCCTTCATAGGCTGCTACGGCATATGTGCGGGGCGGATTTTTCAATTCATCGGTGTTCCTTGCATCGAACTCGGCTTGACTGTATGGTTCTATTCCTATAAGTTTACCGCCCGGGTCAACTGATCCGTCTGAATTATGGGTTAATTTGGATAAATCCCTTACACCATGAACGTCTATGGTGCCGTCTTCATTGAAGTGGTCCATTCCTGCGCTGCTGTGCTCATCTACCGGATAGTAGTCATCATTGATTTTATCCCATATGGTTATAGCAGCTTCTTTTCCTCCATCCATATTGTTGATTTTTTTCATTAACGCTTGAGCACTTGTTTTATAGCTATCATAAGACAGAATATGGCAAACAGCATTGCGAATGGCAGCTGAACGCCATTTATTATACGGAATGCGTATGGCCGCACCATAGTCCTTCATATGATCCAGGTTCATTTGCTGTTCAGGCTGCTGGGCAATCCCCACAATGGGAGTTCCAGAGGCTGCCGCTGTTTGTACCGTTCCCTGTCCTCCGTGACATATTGTAATGTCTGCAAGAGAATTTATTTTTTTAGCAGGAACAAATTTGTCTGTTATAAATATCCCTTTCCTGCTTTTTGCATAAGCCTGTGCTTCATGCAAAGGACATATCGACGGGGGTGAGAGAATGACCGCATTCCATTTCAGACCTTCACCTTCGGTAAATACCTTGATAATTTCAACAAGCTGTTCTTTGCTGCCTGAGCTTCCCAGAGTGCAAAATATTTTAACATTATTTGTTTCATGGCTGAATATTTCTTCTATTTGCGGGTCCAGGCTGTCATTTTCTGCAGACCGTGCGAATAAAAATATGTATTACCATTTCATACAATAAAATAATGCAAATTTTTTGAAGGTAAAGGTGAGGTAATTGATAAAAAGAGATTACAAAGAAATGAAGAAAACAAACATGGGAGGACTTACTGATGTTCCAGGTATCCTTGTAGGGCACGCCGAGGATAAAAGCGGCCGTACAGGCTGTACAGCAATTCTCTGTCCAAATGGAGCCGTGCCCGGAGTATCGGTAACGGGGGGGAATCCCGGCACACAGCAGACCGATAGCATCCGTCCCGGCACCAGAGAGGATCCGGTAAAGGCAGTCCTCCTTACAGGCGGCAGTAACTTCGGATTGGCAGCTGCAAGCGGGGTGACCCGCTGGCTCTTTGAACAGGGAATTGATGAAGTACCTATTGTGCCTGCAGCAGTTATATTTGATCTTGTTTATGCCATGGGTTCAACCCCGCCGGATGCAGCCCTGGGCTACACTGCCTGTCAAACTGCAAATCCTGGTCCCGTAGCAGAAGGAAATGTTGGCGCAGGAGCTGGAGCTACCGTTGGAAAATTTTACGGAAAACCGATGAAAGGCGGACTGGGAACCGCCTCCCTTCATATTCCGGGCGGTCCTGTAGTGGCGGCTCTTGTGGTAGTCAATCCACTCGGAGATGTGTGGGAGCACGGACAAATCATAGTTGGAGCGCTGCGTCCCGACGGAGCCTTTGTCAACCAGACTCAGGCAATGCTGGACGGCGTGCCGTCACCATTGTTCACCCAGACCATGAATACTACAATCGCAGTAATAGCAACAACAGCACGGCTAACCAAGGCTGAGGCCAGCCGAGTAGCTACACTGGCGCATGACGGAATGGCCAGAGCTATTTCACCGGTGCACACCCAATGGGACGGCGATACTGTTTTCTGCCTCGCCCTGGGTTCAGACACCAGTTATCTTACAGGTGATGCTGCCATTACGGTTGTGGGGACGGCAGCCGCAGTTGCATTGGAAAAAGCTGTTGTCCGCGGAGCACTGGCAGCACAGGCAAATACATTTTCACAAAAATAATGCATCTCAGTATATAAAAAAATAAACGTGACATAATGATGTCAGGTTTATTTTTTTATAATTAATTATGAGGTGATGATATTATGCAAATAAGCAGATTATTTCAAATATTGTATATTTTGCTGGAAAAAGGAACAGTGACTGCCAACCAGCTAGCCGAACGTTTTGAAGTTTCGGTAAGAACTATCTATAGAGATGTTGAAGCTTTGAGCCAGGCAGGCATTCCCATATACACAAGCCAGGGCAAAGGCGGAGGGATTTCCTTATCTGACAGGTTTGTACTCAATAAATCCTTGCTTTCAGAACTGGAACAGGAGGAGATTCTGCTTGGTTTACAAAGTATGTCCGTGGTGAGGTATCC
>JAEVZU010000119.1 GCA_023392075.1 Bacillota bacterium
TGGTGGGCGGTATAGGAATAGTCAACATACTGTTGGTTTCGGTTACCGAACGTATCAGGGAAATCGGCGTCCGAAAGGCACTTGGAGCAAGAAAAAGAGATATTATCTTCCAGTTCATAACAGAATCTATTATTTTGACCGGATTGAGCGGAACAGTGGGAATAATACTGGGTATACTGGCGGGCTTTGTCATTTCTTCTGCCATCAAAATACCCCCTACAGTGGATGTAACTGTTGTAATTCTTGCATTCCTTGGCTCGGTGGCACTCGGACTGCTCTTCGGTGTGTATCCCGCCAAGAGAGCGGCTGATCTTGATCCGATCGAATCCTTGAGGTATGAATAAGCAGCAGATAATTCACATGTAAAAATGTACAAATTAAGAAAGAAAAGGCCGTCTCAATTAAAACAATTGTAATACATGAATTACTGATTATAGTGCTCAAGTATAACTTAAATAAATGGGCAGCTCCATTAAAAGTATATGACTGAAATTGTAGGTGAAGCGCAAGTATTTTTTGCCGGCAAATCGGCAGGAGGCCGATTTGAGCAGCAACCCGAAACAGGATGTTGAGTGTTCTGCGACAGCAAAAAATATTTGTGATGAGCCGTACAAATTTCAGGCATGTACTTTGTGAGCAATCCATTTATTTAGGTTAGTACGGGAGCACTATTATATTTTTGACATGTATTGCAATTGTCCTTTTTACCATTTTCTGCACATGTCGATAAGTTTTCCTGCTGCCACTCCTACAAGAAAGGTTCCGCCTAAAATCCCAATTGCCGCAGTTGTTGAAAGTGTGAATTCTGTATCATCATTTTCAGAGGTGGTACCTGAAGTCCGTTTTTTTGAAGTTCTTGCGTATTTTCTATTTTTTGTATTCATAAATACCTCCTTATAAAAATCGAAAAATTAGACTTTATCAAAGAATAGTATTTGTGTTTATATTGAATATATACGATTTTTTTTATTATACTATATATGTATGCTTAATTTTTGAAATTATGGAAAGTCAATTACGGCTGAAAGGTGAAGGCTTTAAATCGTAATCGGCTTTGCTGAGGATAACATTAATCTAATAAGTAAAATAAATGGCAGGGAAAAGGAAAATGAAATGTTTCCCGCCGGAAGTGGAGATGAATATGACAGATATCGCAAAGTCTCAGGAGAATCTTAACAAGTTATTTGAAGTAAACGGCATTACTGTTTATAATATAAAATCAAACCGGTTCAAAACAAATACCATAAATATTTTTTTCCAGGATAACCTTAACAAGAACACTGTAGCGTTAAATTCACTTTTCCCCTCGGTACTCAGAAGAGGTACTCATAATCTTCCAACTCTGAAAGACATTAATTTATATCTTGAAGAACTATATGGAGCGGTATTTGACTGCGGCATCGGGAAAAAAGGTGAAAGGCAGATAATTCACTTCTATTTTGAATATCTGTCCGATAAATATGCCAATGCCGAAAAAAGTAATTTTGAAGGTGCGCTGGAGTTCCTTCTCGATATCATTTACAGGCCGGTCCTGAAAGATGGAATGTTTAATCCTCAATATGTTGAACAGGAAAAGACAAATCTGAAAATGCATATAGAAGGCAGAACCAATGACAAGGTACAATACTCCATGGAAAGATGCTACGAGCTTATGTGCCGGGAGGAACCCTTCGGGCTCTACGAATACGGTACTGCCGATCAGATAGAGAACATAACTGCAGAGGAATTGTATAAACATTATATGGAAAGGGTAACTACACTTCCGGCAGATATTTTTATAACCGGTGAATTGGCCGAGGATGACATGGAATATCTGAAAAACAGAATCAGCAGCATTGACAGAGGTGTAACCAAAGGACTGACCACAGGCATTGTTAAAAAATATATTGATAAAGTTAAATATTTTGAAGATAAAATGGATGTTACCCAGGGAAAGCTTTCATTAGGCTTTAGGACCAATATAACTCCTAAAGAGGATGATTACTATGCATTGATGGTTTACAGCGGTATTTTAGGCGGAGGCATGCATTCCAAGCTATTTCAGAATGTAAGGGAAAAAGCTGGATTGGCCTATTATATTTTTGCCGGGCTGGAAAAATTTAAAGGTTTGATGATCATAGGAAGCGGTATTGAATTTAAGGAGAAGGATCATGCAAGAGCTTTGATAATGGAACAACTGGAGGCTATCAGGGAAGGAAAGATTTCAGACTATGAATTTGAGGCAACAATTAAGTCGCTTGAGACGGGAATTTACTCTCTAAAAGACAGCCAATTGCAGGTGGTGGATTTTAATTTCAGCCAGCTGGTATCCCAGACGCATGATACCTTTGAAGGGATTCTGTCCAAGATACGCAGAGTGACCAAACAGGATGTTGTAAATGTAACCGGCAAAATTCAGCTTGATACTGTTTATTTTCTGACCTCTCAGGATGCGGAAGCTGTGTGACAATAGTTTATATTCCAATTATGAAATCAGTGTTGATTATATGCTGCCGGACGGCGGAAATGGAGATAGAGTATGAGATATGGAACCCACGAGTTTAAGAAATATGACGAAGTAATGTACAAATATGAACACACGAGCGGATTAAACTGCATTGTTATCCCGAAAAAAGGTTACTACAAGAAATATGCCACATTTTCGACACATTATGGTTCTGTTGACAATAAGTTTATTATACCCGGAGATTCCGAGCCCACCAAGGTGCCCGACGGCATTGCCCACTTCCTTGAACACAAGCTTTTTGAGCAAAAGGACGGAAGTGTCATGGATAAGTTCGCTGCATTGGGCTCAAGACCCAATGCATTTACAAGCTTTAATCAGACAGTTTATCTTTTTTCATGCACCGATTTGTTTAAAGAAAACTTCGAACTGCTTTTAAATTTTGTTCAAAACCCTTACATCACTGAAGAAAGTGTTGAGAGAGAAAAGGGCATAATCGGTCAGGAAATCAACATGTACCGTGATGATCCGGGCTGGAGGGTAACCTTCAATCTTTTGGATGCCTTTTACAAAAAGCACCCGGTAAAGAAGGATATAGCCGGATCAATAGAAAGTAT
The DNA here is from genome assembly GCA_023392075.1 of Bacillota bacterium. GTDB lineage: Bacteria > Bacillota > Clostridia > Acetivibrionales > DSM-1351 > Ruminiclostridium. The sequence continues at coordinate 3,061 of JAEVZU010000119.1, forward strand.
CGGCAAAATAACAAGGGATACGCTTTATAAGTGCTACCAAACCTTTTATCATCCTTCAAATATGGTTATCACCGTAGTAGGTGATGTTGAGCCGGAAGAGGTATTTGAGCAGGTCGACAGGAATATTGAAGCCAAGGAAAACCATGGAGAAATAAAGCGGATATATCCTCAGGAGGATAATGAGCTTCACAAAGCCTACGTGGAACAGAATATGCCTGTACCGACACCACTTTTTTACATGGGATTTAAAGACAGCAATTACAAGCTGAAGGGACCTGAAATCATTAAATATGAACTGGCAGTCAAGCTGCTTATATCAATGATGATAGGCAGGAGTTCTGAGTTATACGGTGAACTGTATGACAAGGGATTGATCAACTCAAGTTTTGAATCGGACTTTTCCATAGAAAACAGTTATGCATACTCGATGATTGGCGGAGAGTCGGTTAACCCTCAGGCTGTACAGGATAGTCTGGTGAAGGAAATAAGAAAACTGAAAAATGACGGTTTGAAGTCCGATACCTTCGACAGACTGCTGAAGGCATCAAAGGGAAGATTCCTGAGACAGATGAATTCGGTGGAGAGCATATCAAGAAGTTTCATAAATTTATATTTCAAAGGTGTAACATTATTTGATTATTTAGATGTTTATGATACAATGAATTTTGATTATATTACTGAGGTTTTTGATAAGCATTTCGAAATTGACCGTATGGCATTATCGGTAGTCAAAGGGATAAAGAAGTAATAGCTGTCTATGGACCAAATTATCCCTGATAAAATAAATGGTATTATGTGGAGGTTGTAATGATGGAGAAAGTAACTGTTAGTTTCCCCAACATGGGATTGAATTTTGATATACCAAGGGAAGCCTTCAAGGTATTTGGTATGCCTATATACTGGTATGGCATTATTATAGCACTGGCATTCTTTATATGTGTGTTATGGGCCATGAGAGATTCCAGGAAGTTTGATCTGGTACCCGAGACCGTTATTGATCTTATGCTTTTTGCGGCACCGATTGCCATAATTTGTGCCCGACTGTACTTTGTCATATTCAGCTGGGAAAATTATAAGTATGACCTTAAGCAAATTTTCAACATACGAAACGGCGGGCTGGCTATTTTGGGCGGAATTATCGGAGCGGTCATTACAGCTTATTTCGTTGCCAGGTACAAAAAGATACCTGCCTTTAAGTTTTTTGATTTTGCCATACCATATGTAGCGCTTGGACAGGCTATAGGGCGCTGGGGTAATTTCTTCAACCAGGAGGCTTTCGGTACAAATACAAGTCTCCCCTGGGGTATGACAAGTCCAACCATAAGAGCCTATCTGCAGAATATGCAAAACAGTGGATTTAATATAAATCCTGACCTGCCGGTACATCCTACATTTTTGTATGAATCGCTTTGGGATGTAGCTGTCTTTATATTCCTGCTCTGGATGAGAAGGAAGAAGAAATTTGACGGTGAGGTTTTCTGTATGTATTTTATAACATATGGTATAGGGAGAGCCGTAATAGAAGGACTTAGAACAGACAGTCTCATGCTGGGCAGCTTAAGAGTATCACAACTGCTTTCAATTATATTCATACTATTATTTTCAGTAATAGTTATTTATAAAAGAATAAAAATCAAGAATAGTTTTGATGATGTCGAGATTGGACAGAGCGGATATGCGAGTATCTTAAAAATCATGGATGAAGAGGAAGCCGTTCAAAAGTTGGAAGACAGCAATCAAAATGTAGAAAACGGCAATCAAAAGCCTGATGACGGCAATCAGAAGTCTGAAGAGGAGGTTCCAAGTGCGGAAGCCGATGTTCATGAAGAAGAGGACAGCACTCAAAAACCGGAAGAAGAGGTTGCTGTACCGGATGACGGCAATCAGAAGACTGAAGACGATAGTGTAGAGACAGAAGATAAATAGGCGGTGAAGAATGTTATTTGTTGAGAAGTCAAAAACAACAAATCCATATAAAAGATTTGATTACCTGTTGTTCAGCCTGGTAATGATATTGGCAGCCATCGGACTGGTGGTTTTCAGCAGTGCCGTAAAGGACAGGCCAAGTTTGTTCAAACCCCAGGTACTGGGCCTGATAATGGGTGTGGCTCTGTGTCTTATACTTAGCGCCATAGACTATAAGGATTTAAAGGTGCTTAGCCTGTTTATATTCTTTGGTGCCATGGGCTTGATGGTTTTGGTATTATTTTTGGGAAGCGGTGAAAATCTGGGTAATAAAAACTGGATTAATATTGCAGGTATGAGTGTTCAACCGTCGGAATTTGCCAAAATAGCGTACATAATACTGGCTTCGGTATTTCTGGAACGTATAAAGGACAGCCCGGAAAAAAACAAGGCGGATATTTTGAAATTTTTGGCATATTCGTGTGTAGCCATAGGTTTCGTGCTGCTTCAAAAGGACCTGGGAACAGCTATGGTTTTTGCATTTATATTCTTCCTGTTTATTTATATAGCAGGCATACCTTACCGGTATATATTCATTCTGCTGGGAGTTGTGGGGCTTTCGCTGCCATTTATCTGGGTTTATGTACTTAATGATAATAGAAGAGACAGAATTCTAACCTTTATATCACCTGATCGTGATCCCCAGAAAGGCGGATATCATGTCAGAATGTCTAAGCTGGCAATAGGCTCAGGACAGCTTTGGGGACAGGGTTACGGAAGCGGGCTTCAGACCCAGAGCGGGAAAGTGCCTGTAAATGAGTCCGATTTTATATTTTCGGTGGTAGGTGAGGAACTGGGTTTTATAGGCGGGTGTATTATCATATTGCTGGGACTGCTTATATTACTGAGGATTATTTATATTTCCAGGAATGCCAGTGATTCTTACGGTTCCTTTATTTGCATCGGTGTAGCCGGTATGTTGGGTTTTAATTTTATGGAAAACATTGGAATGAGTATTGGACTGCTTCCGGTAACAGGGCTTCCTCTGCCATTTGTCAGTCAGGGAGGTACGGCAATGCTTGCAAACTTTATGGCTGTGGGTATTGTACTCAGTGTTTCCCTAAGGCGTAAACGGGGAAATTTTAATTCTTCATAGCCGGGTAATATACGCTTTAGATGTTACAGGCCACTAGTGCTTTAGTCCTAGTAAAGACGGGTTATATAACCCGTCTTTTATTTTTTTTCAAAAAAATATTGATAAAATTTCGATTTTGCAATAAAATATCCATATAAGTGGTGGAAAGTGGTGTGAAGTGGAGGAGAAAACCAGGTTGATTATGAAAAATAGAAATTTACATATTGATTGACTTGGAAATGCGAGGTGTGAAATTTGTTTTATGGTGAGTACCAGCATACGGTTGACCCCAAAGGACGAGTTATTGTCCCCTCGAAGTTCAGAGAGGGTCTGGGTGAAAAGTTCATATTAACCAAGGGACTTGACAGCTGTTTGTTTGCATACTCCGCAGAAGAGTGGACAAGCCTTGAAAACAAATTGAAAACACTTCCATTCACCGATAAAGATGTACGTGCTTTCATAAGATTTTTTTTCTCGGGGGCAACCGAATGTGAGGTTGACAAACAGGGAAGAATACTTATTCCACAGAATTTACGCGAATATGCAGTACTTGAAAAGGACATAGCTATCATAGGAGTTTCTTCAAGAGTTGAAATATGGAATAAGACAACTTGGGAAAACTACAACAGCGATGATAATATGAGCGCTGACAAGATTGCAGAAAAGATGTCATTGCTTGGAATATGAGATTAATAATATTGTATGGCATCCGGTAAAAATCTGAAAGGTACGCCTTAGAGGTAAAGAATGGAATTTAAACACAAATCCGTATTACTTGATGAATGTATCGAATATCTGAATATAAGACCCGACGGTATTTATGTGGATGGCACCATCGGAGGTGCAGGACACTCTTCGGAGATATATAAAAGACTAAGTCCGGGGGGAATGCTCATTGGTCTGGATCAGGATGCATTTGCAGTAGAGACTTCCACAGAACGCCTTGAACAAATCGGTTCAGAAACAAAGTTCAAGGTGGTTAACACAAACTTTAAAAATATCACTGAAGCTTGCAGGCAGCTGGGAGTAAATCAGGTAGACGGGATTCTGCTTGACCTGGGTGTTTCATCACATCAGCTTGATGAGGCCTCAAGGGGGTTCAGTTACCAGCAGGATGCTCCACTGGATATGAGGATGGACAGCAGTTCAAAGCTGTCGGCTTATGAGGTGGTAAACGGATACAAGGAACAGGATATTTACCGGATTATACGGGATTACGGTGAGGAAAAGTGGGCATCGCGAATTGCAAAATTTATTGTTGAAGCCCGGGATAAACAGCCTATAAAAACAACCTATGAACTTGTAGATATTATAAAAAGAGCAGTACCAAGTGCCGCCAGGAGAGAGGGACCTCACCCGGCAAAAAGAACTTTTCAGGCCATCAGGATTGAGGTAAATGATGAACTGAACATATTGAACAATACCGTTGAAGAATGCGTAAAACTTCTGAAAACAGGCGGAAGGCTTTGTATAATAACTTTCCACTCGCTTGAGGACAGAATAGTAAAAGTTCGGTTCAATAAGGAAGTAAACCCCTGCACCTGTCCGTCGACCTTCCCGGCTTGTGTATGCGGAAAGACACCACGGGCGGTGCTTGTTAACAGAAAACCTATTACTTCCGCAGAGGGCGAACTGGAAGAAAATCCGAGAGCCAGAAGCGCAAAATTGAGGGTGCTTGAAAGGATTAGTCCTTAATATAGATTACAGAGCGAAAATCCAAGGATAAACTAAACAAGGCACGAAAGAAAATTAATAAAATACCAAAGACAAAATTAGAAAACACAAAAGAAAAAAATTGAAAAAAGCAAAAGAACATTAAAATTTAAATTGTTTACAAATGAAAAAATTATAAACAACAAAAGACAAAATCATCAAAATACCAATGAAGACAATTTAAGAAACAAAAGCTAAAACTTCTAAAAATGGATGGGAATCAGATTTATTTCTGATTCCCCCCAATACTTTACTGATTTTGTGTATTAAGTTCTTTAAAGGGAGGGATTGGAGAATGGCCGGAACAAATAACAGATACATATACGGTTCTGCTGCTGAAAAAATCAAGCATGAGCAGCAGCATAATCAGGATTCTGCCAATCAGAGCAAATATTATGATCCCTATGAACAAAATGCCGTTCTCAAATCTAAAAAGGCTGCACGAAACAATGCAAAGCTGAAGAAGAAAATAATGGTAAATATATTTATCGTTTTTGGCATGTGTGCAGTTATAATGATGAGATATGCTCAGATCAGCCAAATGAATTATGAAAATAATAATCTAAGTAAACAATATGCAGCAATGCAAAATGAAAATACCCGCCTTTCACTTGAAATTGAAAAGGCCATGTCCTTGCAAAGTATCAGGGATACTGCAGAAAACAAACTTAACATGCACGCTCCTGAAAAGAGCCAGATTGTATATATAAGTGTTCCAAAGCAGGATGTCGCCATTCTTGCGGAAAAACAGGAACCAAAGCTTATATTGATGATGAAGGGAATCAAAGCAGGTATACAAAAATTCCTGAACATATTCGAATAATATGAATAGTATGTATAGGTTAAATATTTATATTAATAAGGCATTTGTGCAATATTTGATTAAACGGAAGTATCTGGTGTCCTCACCGTACAATATACGTTTTTAGAGGTTACAGACTACTGGTTGAACTGAATATCTTTGATAATTAACTATAGATTTATATACCCAATATTAAGTCTATAGTTTTTTCAGTATAGTGGTCTGTAACAACTGAAAGTCACATATTGCCGACGGTTAAATTCCCGCAGGATTTCGTTGCCGTCCTTGTCAATACATACAGTATTGCCTTCGTCCTCCGCCTTATTCTGCGAAAATTTTCCTCGATGGCAATATACGTTTTAGATATTACAGACCACTGGAGCCTTAAATTATTATGTAAATTTTGGGGAATTTGGACTTAAGAATAATATATTCCGGTTTAAATTAATATTATTAATAAGAATTTATATCAACAATAAAATACACTTTTATTTGATCAAAAAACACTCGAGGGGGGAGACTTTTGGCTAGCCCAAACATAACACTTAAAAAGAGACTTCTTTTTGTTCTTGGAGTTTTTACTTTTTTTACAACTTTACTGGTATTTAGAATTGGCTGGATTCAGATAGCTAATGGTCAGGAGTATCAGCAAAAAGCATACGAACAGCAAACAAATAATCGTACTATCAGTCCAAAGAGAGGCACGATTTACGATAGGAATATGAAGCCGCTCGCGGTCAGCGGTTCTGTTGAGACCATAACCATAAACCCTGAGGCGGTCAGAGATCTCAATAAGGATATTGATTTTATTGCAAATGAGTTGGCCGGGATACTCGGGATGCAAAAGGAAACAATAATAAAAAAAATAAACAGGAAAACTCAATACGAAATTGTAAAACAAAAAGTAGATAAAGATGTGGGCTCACAGGTAAGAGAATGGAAGAAAAAAAATAATGTAGTCGGAGTATTTATTGATGAGGATACAAAGCGGTTTTATCCCAATAGTAATCTTGCAGCTCATGTTGTCGGGTTTACCAATATAGATAATGATGGTATTGACGGTGTCGAGAAAATGATGGAGCAGTATTTGAAGGGTGTTCCCGGAAAAATACTGAGTGAGGTTGATGCCAGCGGTATGGAATTGACAATGGGTGAAGAAAAATACATTCAGCCGCAGGACGGAAATGATGTAATCCTGACTATCGATGAAACGATACAGTATTTTGCAGAAAAAGCACTTGAAAAAGCTATTGCAGACAATAATGTAATCAACGGGGGAACAGCCATAGTTATGGATCCCAGAAACGGAGAAATTCTTGCGCTGACTTCAAAACCCGACTTCGATCTCAATAATCCGAGGGCAGCTCCAAAAGGTAAGGATAAAGCCGCCTGGACAGGAACAAGTAATGCGGACGTGCAATACCTTCAGAAAACTGTATGGAGAAATAAGGCAGTTGTTGATACATATGAACCCGGATCCACCTTTAAACCTGTCACTGCCGCTGCCGGACTTGAAGAAGGCGCAATAACACCGGAAACCCAGGTGACCGATGCGACCATCAAGATAGCCGGACACAGCATAAATTGCTGGAAACCAAATTTTCATCTCCACGAAACCTTCAGAGAAGGTGTATACAACTCGTGTAACCCTGTTTTTGTAAGGCTTGCACAACAGTTGGGAATAGATAAGTTCTACAGCTATATAAAAGCTTTTGGCTTTTATCAGAAGACAGGAATAGATCTTCCGGGTGAAGCGGGAAGTATTATTCATACCAAGCCCACGGAGATTGATATGGCAACAGCCTCTTTCGGCCAGCGTTTCCAGATAACTCCCATACAGCTTATACAAGCCTATGGAGCAATTGCAAACGGAGGAGACCTGATTACTCCCCATGTGGTTAAGGAAGTAGTTGATGAATCAGGAAACGTCATCAAGAAATTTGAACCAAAAGTAGTCAGAAGCGTTATATCAAGACAAACTTCAGATACCTTGAAGGATATTCTCAAAGGTGTTGTTGATGTGGGAACGGGTAAAAACGCACGAATACCAGGTTATAAAATAGGAGGCAAAACCGGTACCTCTGAGACAAGAGAAAGTGAACAGCTGTTGGTACAGGGAAAAAACAAAAGATATATTGTATCCTTCTCGGCAATAGCACCTACCGATAATCCGGTAATATGCGTTCTGGTGGTATTGGATTACCCTGACATATATAATCCCGGCGGAGGTATGCTGGTAGCTCCTGTTGTAGGTAAACTGACAGATGAGATATTAACTTATAAAGGTATTGAAAAAGAGTACAGCGATGCTGACAAAAAGCTTCTGAAACAGGAAGTTCAGGTTCCTGCTGTCAAAGGTAAAACTGTAAAAGAAGCCATCAACCTGTTGAAACAAAGTAAGCTGGAGTATAAAATAGAAGGAAGCAACAAGGATTTGAGTGCCATAGTACAGGAGCAGACCCCAAAATCCACAGCCATACTGCATGAAAACTCCATTGTAGTCCTGTATACATATAAACCTGCAAATGAAGCTGAGGCTATGGTGCCCGATGTAAAAAACAGAACCATAGATGAAGCCACCCAGGCCTTCAAAAAGGCCGGTATAAATATAGTCATAAACGGAACAGGTACAGCTGTGAGCCAGGAGGTTGAGCCGGGTAAAACCGTTAAAAAGGGTGCGGTGGTAGAGGTAACATTTAGAAATATTTTTGAAGATTAACGGGAAATTATCTTTTAATACTTACTTAAAGGTGTAATTGTAATGCCTTACGGCAAAAATCTAAAATAAATACAAATCTGGAGGTGTAGATATTGTTACTTGGTGATTTGATTAAGGGATTAAAGACAAAAAATATAGCCGGCAAGCTTGATATGGAAATAGACGGAGTGGCATATGATTCAAGAAAAACGAGACAGGGTGTTCTCTTTGTCTGCATAGAAGGTACCGTTGTTGACGGTCATCAATATATCAATGATGCTATAGAAAACGGAACAAAAGCTTTTTTGGTGCAAAAGCCGGTACAGGTGCCTGAGGGTATAACTGTTATAGAAATAGAAGATACCAGATACGGACTTGCACATGTATCGGATGTATTTTTCGGACATCCGTCACAAAAATTGAATCTGATAGGCATAACAGGTACAAAGGGAAAAACGACGACAACATATATGGTTAAGTCTATTTTGGAAGCAGCAAATCACAAAATAGGATTGATCGGCACCGTAGCAAATCTCATTGGAGAGGAAATACTTTACACCTCAAGGACAACACCGGAATCTTATGATCTTCAGAGTCTTTTTAATGATATGGTGGAGAAAAAGGTTGATACAACTGTAATGGAGGTATCCTCTCAGGGTCTGGAGCTTCACAGGGTTGCCGGATGTGATTTTGATGTGGGCGTTTTTACAAACTTTTCAAGAGACCACATAGGACCCAGGGAACATGCAACACTGGAAGAATATTTCAATGCCAAGACAAAGCTTTTCAAAATGTGTAAACAGGCTGTTATAAACATAGATAACGAGCATGGCAGAAAAATGGCTGAGCTTGCCGAATGCAAGGTATATACCTATGGCTTCGGAGAAAATGCCGACATCAGAGCAACTGATATAATAAAGAAGACTGCATATACCTATTTCAAGCTCTTATCTCCATGGGGAACCACAGAAGTGGAAACAAATCTGCAGGGGGAATTCAATGTATATAATGCTCTTGCAGCAATCAGCTCTTGCTGTATTATACCCGGCGTGTCTCTGGAACATGTAAAAGCCGGTCTGGCAAATGTGGTTGTACCCGGCAGAATGGAGCCTGTGGCAACAGGGAATAACTATTCGGTACTGATAGACTATGCCCATACACCCGACAGCCTTGAAAAAGTGTTATCGACAGTAAGGGAGTTCGCACATGGAAGAGTGGTAAGTCTCTTTGGCTGCGGAGGTGACCGCGACAGGGGAAAGAGGCCTGAAATGGGAGCTATCTCAGGAAATATTGCAGATTTTACAATTATTACCTCCGATAACCCGAGAACTGAAGAGCCCGAAAGAATAATAAACGATATCGAAGTAGGTGTTCAGAAGACACCCGGAAAATACATCAAAATCACAGACAGAAGACAGGCAATAAAATTTGCACTTGAAAATGCCCAGGATGGAGATATAATTATTTTGGCGGGTAAAGGCCACGAAACCTACCAGCAATTCAAAGACAAGACCATTCACTTTGATGAAAGGGAAGTGGTCGCCGAACTGCTGGAAGAACTGAAAGGGAGACTGTAAATGATATCTTTTGGCTGTGCCGAGCTTATTGAGGCAGTTAACGGAAGGCTGCTCTGGGGTAGTTCTGAAAGAATTTTTTCCGGTATCACAACCGATTCGAGAAAAGTTGCAAAGGATAATTTATTTATACCATTGGTGGGAGAAAAGTTTGACGGGCATAATTATATAGAACAGTGCTTTGACAGTGGTGCAGCGGTATGTCTCACTCAAAAGCCAATACCGGAGAGAGCCGATTGCAGCGCCATATTAGTAAATGATACTGCTAAAGCATTAAAAGATATTGCTGCCTGGCACAGAAACAAATATAATATTCCTGTTGTCGGGATAACCGGAAGCGTTGGAAAAACAAGCACCAAGGACATGATTGCATGTGTTTTGTCAAAGAAATACAAGGTTCTGAAAACACAGGGGAATTTCAATAATGAAATTGGTCTTCCTTTAACGCTGCTGAATCTTGAAGAGAATCATGAAGCGGCAGTTATTGAAATGGGAATGAGCGGTTTTGGAGAGATAAGCAGGCTGACTGCTGTAACGCAGCCGGAAGTTGCCGTTATAACCAACATTGGAGTTTCCCATATAGAAAAACTGGGTTCACAGCAGGGTATACTAAAGGCCAAGCTCGAAATACTTGAGGGCCTTAAGCCTGACGGACTTGTCGTACTCAACGGTGATGATCCTCTGTTGAAGGAACAAAGGGGAAAACTTGGTTTCAGGACAGTATTCTATGGAATGGACACAGCCCTTGATTACGGTGCTGAAAACTATGAATCACTTGGTGAAGAGGGTACAAGCTTTAATATTACTTTTGACGACAATACTTACAAGGTAAAAGTATCGGTTCCGGGAGTACATAATGTATATAATGCTCTGGCCGCAATAGCTGTGGGTATTGAGATGAATATTCCGATGGATACCATTGTAGACGGTATAGCAGAATTCAGTCCAGGGAATATGAGACAGAATATTATATCCCACAAGGGTATAAAAATTATTAATGATGCATATAATGCCAGCCCCCAATCCATGCAGGCAGCCATAAATGTGCTGGAAGAGCTGTCGGTAAAAACAAGAGGGATAGCTGTTTTAGGAGATATGCTTGAGATGGGTGAAATGGCTGAAGAACTGCACTGCTCGGTAGGTAATTTTATAAGGGACAAAAAAATAAAGTACCTGATAACAGTTGGAAAGTACTCCGAAAACATATCCCGGGCTGTTGCAGATTCCGGTAATTCTACCATACAGTTGTGTCATTTTAATAATAATTCTGATGCTTTGGAATACATTATAAACATCGTTAAACAGGGTGATTACATCCTGATAAAAGGTTCAAGAGGAATGAAAATGGAACAGATTGCCGAAGGTTTATTGCAAATGCAGGCAGTTCCGGAATAATAAACAGGGGGAAGTTCTATTGCTTACTTTTTCGTTAACATCTGAGCACATTATAGCTTTTGCGGCTACCTTCGTTCTATCAATAATTGCAGGTCCCATACTGATTCCTTTCCTTAGAAGGCTGAAGTTTGGGCAAACGGTTAGGGATGATGGCCCTCAATCGCACTTGAAAAAAACCGGGACGCCAACAATTGGCGCTTTGATATTCATAATACCTATGATCGCCGTTGCGCTGTATTATTCTCAGGAGTATCCTGAAATAATCCCAATATTGCTTACTACATTAGGTTTTGGAGCGGTTGGCTTTGTAGATGACTTTATCAAGGTGGTTAAAAAGCGTAAGGATGGGCTTTATGCCGGACAGAAAACCTTTCTGCAGCTGTTGGTATGTGTTTCTTTTGCCTTTTATGTTATAAGGTTTACCGAAGCAGGAAGTTCAATAGTTATTCCCTTTACGGATTATGTCGTTCAACCCTGGTTATACTTTTTATTTATTGTAGTGTTTATGTATTTCTTTGCCAATGGAGTTAACATTACCGACGGGCTCGACGGGCTTTGTGCCGGAGTTACACTTGTAGTAGCCATATTCTTTACCATTGTATCTTTGACCAATAGTGAATGGGGCTATATAAAGATTTTTTCGGCAGCTATTGCCGGCGGATGTCTGGGATTTCTTGCCTTTAATATACATCCTGCAAAGGTTTTTATGGGTGATACGGGGAGCCTGGCACTTGGAGGAGCGCTGACCTCTATTGTGATTATGATGAGAATGCCTCTTATATTCTTTATCATAGGAGGAATATATCTTATTGAGAATATCTCTGTAATACTTCAGGTTGGTTCCTTTAAGCTGACAGGAAAAAGGATATTCAAGATGGCTCCCATTCATCATCATTTTGAGCTGATGGGATGGAAGGAAACAAAGGTTGTGGCCGTATTTATCATCATAACGGTTTTACTTGCGGTTATATCACTGATGGTAATAGGTGTAGGGACATACTGAAACTGCTGATTGGAATTAATTGACGAAAAACTTCATATAATCGGAATATGGTTGATTTCAATTTATGCAGGACTATGAAATATGGATGAGGCTGGAGGATTTAATGAAAAACAAAAACAAAAAGCCTTTTGACTTTTGGATATTTGCAGCAGTAATATTATTACTTTCATTAGGCACCATAATGGTATTCAGTTCAAGCTACTATTTTTCGGTGAAGGAAGTAGGAAACTCTTTTCTGCTTTTGGTGCCGCAGTTGCAATATATGGCTTTAAGTATTATAGTACTTATAGTTACAATGAACTTTGATTACAGAAAATGGGGCAAAATTTCACCCATATTGCTGATGTGCAGTATAGGCTTGCTCATTTTGGTGCTGATTCCAGGAGTGGGGGTAGAGATAAATGGCGCCCAAAGATGGCTGGGTGTGAGAGATAAGACAATACAGCCCTCTGAGCTTGCCAAGCTGGCAATTATCATGTTTCTGGCCTTCAGCCTGTCAAAAAGAAAGGATGTTCTCAAGTCTTTTACAAGGGGGCTGCTCCCTTACCTGGCATTAATAGGATTTATCGCCGGATTGGTTATTATAGAGCCTCATCTTAGCGGAACTATCATAATTGTATTGACTGCTTTTATAGTACTATTCTGTGCCGGTGCAAAGATATCGCATTTTGTAGCTATGGCCGTACCGGTGTTACTTGCAGGTGTAGCGGCGGTGCTGGTGGCACCCTATAGATTTGACAGGGTAAAAGCCTGGCTGGATCCCTTTGCATATGCCAGGAATGAAGGGTGGCAGACGGTCCAGTCTCTGCTTGCAATAGGCTCGGGAGGGATTTTTGGAAGAGGTCTTGGACAAAGCATGCAGAAATACCTATATATTCCCGAACCTTACAATGATTACATTTTTGCGGTTCTGGCAGAAGAACTCGGACTAATAGGTTCGTTGGTTGTAATGCTGTTGTTCCTGGTGTTTATCTGGAGAGGAATAAAGGTAGCCATGAATGCCCCCGATACATTTGGAAGCCTGATGGCCACTGGTATTACTTCACTGATTGGTCTGCAGTTTCTTTTCAATGTGGCAGTTGTAACAAATTCCATACCATCAACAGGTATTTCGCTTCCATTCTTCAGTTATGGGGGAACGTCACTGTTGTTCCTGATGTTTGGTGTGGGTATTTTACTTAATATATCCAGGTATTCGAATTATGAGCGTTTCTAAGTTTACTGGCTCCGCTGCATATTCAAAGTACAATAGCGGATGGAAATACAGCGGTTTGTTTATGCTAAACAAATGGCAGGTGCACAGTGCCCGGCATGGACACATTTAAAATAAATTTAACCCCATAAAAAAGTATTGAAATACTTTTGAGGGCCCAAAGCACAAAGAGCGCTTCAGGTCAATACATTGAGTTCAATATTATTGACAGGGTCAAAAGTAAGGTGATTCTGCACATTATGGGGACATGGAGGTTAAAGTGAAGGTATTAATAGCGGGCGGGGGGACCGGAGGACATATAAATCCAGGACTTGCAATTGCAAAATATATTCTTAAAAAAAATCCCACTGCAGAAATTACTTTTGTTGGAACCAAAAAGGGTCTTGAAACCAGACTTGTTCCAAGGGAAGGTTTTACTCTTGAAACTATAACGGTAAGGGGATTCAGAAGAAAACTTTCATTTGATACCGTAATGGCAGTGAAAGAACTTGCACAAAGTTTTTTCCAGGCTTCAAACCTTTTAAAAAAATTAAAACCTGATGTTGTAATAGGTACCGGAGGCTATGTCTGCGGACCTGTTCTTTATGTTGCAGCTAAAAAAGGAATACCCACACTGATACATGAATCAAACGCTTTTCCGGGGATTACTAACAGGCTGCTGGAAAAGCATGTGAAATATGTAGCGGTAAGTTTTAAGGATGCTGAAAAATATTTTAAGAATAAAAGTAAGCTTGTCCATACTGGGAATCCGGTAAGGCAGGAGCTCCTGAACTCCAACCGGCAGGCAGTATTAAAACAGATGGACATAGTTGAGGGCAAGCCGCTGATTGTAGCCATGGGCGGCAGCAGAGGCGCCAGGAAGATCAATGAAACCATTGCAGAGATGCTTAATACTCATTTCAAAGGTGAGTTCAATCTTATTTTCGCAACCGGTGAAGCTCAGTATAAGGATATTAATCTTTCCATATGTCTTGATGAAAAGTACAAAAAGATGGTAAAGGTGGTCCCGTATATATACGATGTTGCAAAAGTATATACTGCCAGCGACTTGATGATATGCCGCGCCGGGGCCATAACAGTCAGCGAGCTGCAGACAATGGGAATACCTTCGATACTTATACCTTCACCATATGTAACCGCCAACCATCAGGAGCATAACGCCCGCTCGCTGGAGAGAGACGGCGGGGCTGTTGTGATCCTTGAAAGCGAGCTGAATGCAGATGTTTTATATAATAAGATCTGCAGCCTCATATCAAACAGAGACGTATTGAACAAAATGGCGGCAGATGCCACGAAAAACCGAATCACAGACTCAGTCGAGCAGATTTATTCCCTGGTCAAAAAAATAATTAAATAATTTTAATTTGGAAAACGTTTAAAATAGTCACATGAATGGTATGAGTACAGATACTGTTTATGTGACTATTTTTTATGCGGCAGTACTCCAGGCTTGATCGTAAGTTTGCGGTAGGAAAAATCTCCGAATGATTTTGGTGCCGAATGCTTTATAAACATGTAATGCTTTGTGTAAAGCAAAGCTCCAATAAAAACCCTGTTATCAAGGGTAAGATGCTTCTGGTTTCCTGGTATTAGATTAGACATAAAATTAACTCCTTTCACTGCGGAGTCGAAACCAATCTTAATTGTATATGAGTAATGGAATTTACGTAAGACTAAATGCTACGGGGGTGAGGACAAAAAACTGGACCTGATTATTAATCAGGTCCAGTTTTTTGTCCTCACCCCCTATTAACTAAGTGGAATTTACTATTTCATTCAAGGGCTAAAAATATTTAGATATTTTGTAGACATTTGATGAACACTTGTGATATACTTGTCTGCGGATAAAAAAACTTTTAAATTAGTCCAGAGAGGCTAGTAAGGTACATAGTACAAGTACGTAAGTACGAAGTACAGGGGAAAAGTATGTCGTGATTGGATGAAACCCAACCTTGCTGCGCCTAACAGGCAGTGAGGTTTTTTTATTTCCACCTTTGTTCTATAAAAAAAATAATAGGGGGATTTAACAATGAAGTATTCAAGACCCGTAATCCAGGTTGAAGAAAAAGTTCCTTTTTTAAAGGCACTTCCGCTCAGTTTTCAGCACCTGTTCGCAATGTTCAGTGCATCGGTTCTGGTTCCGTTCTTATTTAACAGCTATGCAAAAGATCATTTTCTCAATTCATTAAAGTTAACAGTCGAGCAATTAAGCGCGGACCAGCTGGCACAGTACAACAGCATACAGGTCATTGACCCGGCGCTGGTTCTTTTGCTTAACGGTATAGGTACCTTGATTTACCTTTTTATCTGTAAGGGAAAAGCACCTGCATTTCTTGGTTCAAGCTTTGCCTTTCTTTCACCTACAGCTTCAATAATACAGGCTTCATCAAGTTATGCAGATAATTTTGCCAAAGCTTTAGGCGGATATATTATTTGCGGAGCAATTTTTATAATAGTAGCATTTATCATAGGAAAGGTCGGTACCCGCTGGCTGGATATAGTTCTTCCTCCTGCGGCAATGGGACCTATAGTTGCACTTATAGGACTTGAGTTATCAGGCACGGCTGCCGGCATGGCCAAGTTATTCCCCAATGCAGACGGCAGTTTTGATACAAAAGGTATTATCATTTCATTAGTTACATTGGCAATATTAATAATAGGCAACTTGTGTTTCAGGGGCTTCCTCTCGGTTATACCCATATTGCTGGCGGTAATTGCAGGTTATGGACTGTCCGCATTAATGGGGTATGTAGATTATTCCATAGTTGGAACAAAGAGTTGGTTTAATATTCCGGAATTTGTTATGCCAGCCTTTGAGTTAAAAGCGATGTTGATACTTGCTCCGGCAGCACTGGTTGTTTTATCCGAGCACATAGGACATCTGTTTGTTACAAGCAATATAGTAGGAAGAGATTTAACGAAAAATCCGGGACTTCACAGATCCTTGATGGGTGATGGTATTTCAACCATGCTGTCAGGCTTCTGCGGATCATGTCCTACAACAACCTATGGTGAAAACATGGGAGTTATGGCAATTACAAGAGTTTACAGTGTATGGGTCATTGGCGGTGCAGGTATAATCTCAATAATAATCGCTTTTTTTGGTAAACTTTCAGGTATTATTTCCAGTATACCCGGACCAGTAATGGGTGGAGTGAGCTTACTGCTTTTCGGTACAATTGCTGCATCAGGTATTAGAATGATTGTTGAAGCTAAGATTGATTACAGTAAAGCGAAAAATCTGGTTCTCACCGCGTTGGTTTTTGTTGTAGGTATCAGCGGTATATCCATAAATCTTGGAGAAGATGTTCAGCTTAAGGGAATGGTTCTTGCTACATTGGCCGGTATGGTGCTGAGCCTGATATTCTTCCTGCTTGAAAAATTAAAGCTTACCAACGACACAGAAGAAGCTTAATATATAGAATGCTTAAACAGGAAATTTTAATTAATGCTCTGCACAGCTTTTATGTGCGGAGCATTTTTATTGGTGAAATTGCGAAGATTCAGGTGTTCATAATTATATAAAATTAAGATTCTTTACACGAAATTTATAAAATTACATAATTATACATAAAATTACTTGAATTTCTATTTTTTATATATTATAGTAATAGGTAATTTGCTAATAATTACAGTAATATACAAGGAGGCGGTACCGATGTTTAAAATGGAAATTGATAAATTGAAGAAGGTCTTTTTTATTACAGCTGCTGGATTTTTCTCAATGCAGGAGGGCATGGACTTTATGGCAGAGTATCAGTCCAAGACCAGCATATTTGATCCTAAAGATTATACTCTTATAGTTGATGGAAGAGAGGTTAAGGCCTCAGCCCAGGATGTGGCCGATCAACTGAAAAATATGATCTTGCTGTACATGAGCGTTCCTTTTAAAAAGAGAATTATCATTCAGCAGCAATCAGCAGTTGCAGTGGGGCAAACAAAACGCCTTGCAAAGGACATACCGGGGTTTGATACCATTATTTTTGCCGAAACAGTTGAGGAAGCTCAGTCTAATATATAATGAAAATGAAACAATTGTAATACGGTTCCCGCCCAAATTTTAATAATTGGATTGCTCACAAAGTACATGCCTGAACCTTGTACAGCTTTTCACAAGTGTTTCACCTGCAATTTCAAGCGTGTACTTTTAATAGCTTCCGATTTATTTAAGTTGTACCTGCATACTATAGTATATACCCTTGACAATGTACGATACGTTTTTGAGTGGTTAATTTGCCCTGCGGCTGCGTTGAAGCCGCTTGCAAGGCACAAAGCCTTACTGCACGCCTTTGCCTTGCCGCAAGCCAAATTATCTCACTCAAAAATTACCGACCTCATGCTGAAATATTTTGGCAATTTTCGAGGAGGATGGACGCAGCCTTGCTGACGCAAGGCAAGGACGACGACAAAGAAAAGTGGCAAAATAGCCGGCGTGAGGTGTGTTATACATTGTCAATAGAGGGTATGATAACTAATTATATAATTTCTATCGGTTGGACAGGAAACTGTTTTCAAGTCGTCTGGGTAACTCAGGGGGGGAGTACCAAGACTTGTTGAAAGCAGTTTCCTTTTTGTTTGCAAATTTTTAAGAAGGAGCTCTTTTTTACTGCAAAAAATTCTAGAGGGGAGGTATTCAATAGAAACACCATTTACTCTTGAGCAAATTGGTGGGCAATAAGGCCGCACGAGGCTCTATGCTCGGAATTTCAAATCTAAGCCTAAGTTTAACGGGATATTTCGTGATAAATAATTGGTATTTAATATTGTAACAAGAGAAAAATTATTGTGATTGTAAACTATTACAAAGAAATTTATGGAGGTGTTTTATAAATAGTTTGATATTTTTAAGTTCTGGTGTGAAAATAAGTATTTTGATACCGAAACGAGCAGCTGGATAAAATTAAGGATAATGCAAAGAGATAGAGGGATTATTTTATCGGAAAAAGATATGATACGGTTAATAAAAAGGTTTTTAAACTCTTGAAAAAGTAAATAAACTGCTGGTGTAATATTTTATCTTTCAAATCAATAAAATTGAGAGACCTTCACTTCAAATTAAAATGATTGAAGAGAAGGTAGACATTCATGATATTGTATTCAAAATATTTTACATGCTGCGAGTCAATTTCTGTACGTTGCTTTTGAGGTTTCACAAAGTGAAATACTCAAATAATTTTATTTGCAGTATTGTATTGTGGTTAAAACATAGAAAGGATAGAAAAAATGAGAAAGAATAAAACAATTTTTAATTCGATTTTTGGTTTTTTTAAAAGTGAGTCAGCTAGTGGCTTTATACTTTTATTTTGCGCGATCATTGCAATAGTAATTGCAAATTCTAATTTGGCTACGGCCTATAACCACATAATTCATAGTTATATAACTATTGGGTATAAAGAGTTTTCTTTATCGATGTCAATCCTCCACTGGATTAACGATGGATTAATGGCTATATTTTTTCTGGTAGTGGGTATGGAAATAAAACGAGAATTGGCAATAGGAGAGCTTAAATCTTTAAAGAAGACAATATTGCCTATTTCTGCTGCTATAGGGGGAATGATTGTTCCAGCCATCATATATTCATTATTCAATTATAAAGAACCAACTAATATAGGCTGGGGAGTTCCTATGGCAACAGATATTGCATTCGCTTTAGGAGTACTATCGTTGGTAGCTAAAAAAGCACCTAAAGGAATCGTAATCTTCCTAACAGCATTAGCAATTATTGATGATTTAGGAGCAATTGTAGTAATTGCTGTTTTTTATACCAGTCAAATTTCCTGGACTGCTCTTTTGGTAGCTTCACTTATTCTTTTTGCTCTTATATTAGCTAATAAATTGAAGGTAAAATACTTGTCTGTCTATATCATTTGCGGTATTATATTGTGGGTTTGCGTTCTAAAGTCAGGTGTACATGCAACAATCGCAGGTGTATTACTAGGAATGTCATTGCCAGTGGGTAAAGACATGGATGAATACAAAATATCGCTGCTACATAGGCTTGAGCATATTTTAGCTCCATGGTCTGCTTTTGTAGTAATGCCAATATTTGCTTTAGTAAATTCAGGAGTAACTGTTGATTTTAATAATTTATCAATGCTCATATTAACACCTGTAAGTTTAGGGATTATTTTCGGTCTCTTTGTTGGCAAACAATTAGGTATATTTGGAGTTTCGTATGCCCTGATAAAATTGAAAATTGCTAAACTCCCCTCACAAGTATCAATAAAGCATCTGTACGGAGCAAGTGTTCTTGGAGGTATAGGCTTTACAATGTCCTTATTTATTTCATCGTTATCATTTTCAGATAAATCTGTTCTGGCTACAGCAAAAATAGGGATAATAGTTTCTTCAATATTAGCAGGAATAGTGGGTACGGTTATT
This sequence comes from Bacillota bacterium, assembly GCA_023392075.1. GTDB lineage: Bacteria > Bacillota > Clostridia > Acetivibrionales > DSM-1351 > Ruminiclostridium. The sequence goes on from JAEVZU010000119.1 coordinate 22,880, forward strand.
TTTAAATTTATTAAACCTGATCATGAAACATAAGTAAGAATAATAAATGAAATAAAAAATTGCAGAAAATAGGGAGGATTAGTTTATAAATTTAGAATACTTGGTGACACTTCGATTTCATCAAATTCCACATATAAAGGTCTCTATAGAGAAGAAGCTGAATATTGTGCGAAATACAATAAATTCTACCGGAATTAATTGAAGAAGATATTTTTCAAGCGTACTATTTATATGAAGTTCATAAAAAATAGGATAGATATTTTATGATAATAAAGGCGGTCGTCTACTTGATGCTCGTCTTTATTTGATGTATAGAAAACCACCAGCTATGCTGACAATGTCGTAAACTTAAGAACGGGATAAGGAAGAAAATTTGAAGCAAGCAATGATGGAAATAAAATTAGGTATAAAAAAGCAAAGCAAATTGCACCAATCCTCTATTTCAAGGCATTTTTAGTTCTCTGTATTTTCCTTCAATCCCCCAGCGTAAGCGGTATAAATCTGCAAAATCAGAAGCTTCCAGCTGGCTTTCCATAACATTTGTTACCAAATATTCGTTAGTTCCGCTTTCCGGCGTAAGTTAATGCATCTTAACGTAAGGGGAGAATGAAGATTGCTTCCCGGATATGTAAATAATGCTTCACTATAATTTGAGGATTAGAAAGTTAAGCAGAAATTATAAAAAAACTCTCCTTATTATTGCAATTTTACAGCAAGGCTGTTACAATATAATGTAATTATGGAAAATCATGTAAATGGAGGTAGAATTATGGGAAAGGAATTTGATTCTCAAAAGCCTTCAGTCATGAAACCCTGGTTAAAATACTACAACAAGGATGACATAACTGAAGAAGTTCCGGAAATTACATTGTATGACTATATTTTCCGGAAGAATAAGGAACGGCTTAACGAAATTGCAATGGAGTATTTCGGCAATAACATAACCTATAAGGAGCTGTTTGAAAACATACGCAAGACAGCCCGTGCATACGTGGCTCTGGGTATAAGGGAGGGGGACATTGTTACTATTTGCTCGGTAACAACTCCTGAATTTGTATATTCGTTCTATGCCATAAGTTTGATCGGTGCCGTAATCAATATGGTGGACCCTCGCACCAGTGTTGAAGGTATACGCGGCTATATTAATGAAACAGAATCAAAATATCTGTGTGTTCTGAACGAAGTATATCCCAAAGTATGTGAGGCTGCCGCCGGAACGGGCTTAGGCGGGATTATCATCATATCTCCGGCCGACTCAATGACGTACATAAGCCGGAGAGCTTATTGTTTGAAAAAACGTGATAATAATAATTATTCGTCTATCTGTGTCAAGTGGAAGCATTTCATAAGCAATGGAAAGGACATTGTACTTGAGCCTGTATCCTACAGCCGGGAGCGCTGTGCGGTAATAGTACATACCGGTGGAACGACAGGGTCTCCGAAAGGTGTAATGCTCAGTGATGCAGCGTTTAACGCCGTTGCTTTTCAGTATGATAAATCTAATATTAAATTCAGGCCCAAACAGAAGTTCCTGAATGTAATGCCGCCTTACATCGCGTATGGCCTTGCATGCGGCATCCATATGCCGTTGGCGCTGGGCTTGAAGACAATTATAATTCCAAATCTGAATCCCGACGAGCTTGCAAATCTGGTTTTAAGGTACAAACCTGAGCATATGTGCGGAGTGCCTGTTCATTACCAGCTGTTGATGAAGGATAAAAGAATGGGACAAGCTGATATTTCATTCCTTATCAGCAGCGGTGCCGGAGGTGATGGAATTCCCGTTGGTACGGAAATAGAGGTTGATAAATTTCTTAAAGCACACGGCAGCAGGTATCCGCTTGCCAAAGGGTATGGAATGACAGAACTTTGCTCGTCTACGTGCTCCTGTATGAGAGATATTAATAAACCAGGCAGTGTGGGTATCCCCCTGCTGAAAAATACAATTTCAGCATATGAGCCGGGAACAGATACTGAACTTGATTTTTATAAGAAAGGGGAAATTTGTATTACAGGTCCTACAATTATGCTTGGATATTACGGGAAACCGGAGGAAACCGCAAATGTGCTCCGCAGGCATTCCGATGGGAAGCTCTGGGTTCATACCGGCGACATTGGTTATGTTGATGAGGACGGTTTTGTATTTATAGAGAACAGAATCAAACGCATGATCATACGTCATGACGGATTTAAAGTTTTTCCAGGTATGATTGAAAATGTTATCAGCACTCATCCGGATGTTGAAACCTGCTCAGTTGTCTCCTCCCGTGACAAGAATCAGCCTCAGGGCCATATGCCGTATGCCCATATAGTCCTGAAAGAGGATGCCGGAAAGAGCCAGGAACAGATAAAGGCTGAAATTGTGGAAATCTGCAGGAAAAAACTTCCGGAATATATGCTGCCGGCCGAGTATGTCTTCTGCAAATCCCTTTATTATACGCCGATGGGCAAGGTGGATTACCGTAAAATGGAAAAGAAACTGGTTTGATTTTGTAACTGAGAATAGGAGATAAATAGAATGAAAAGAATATCTTTAATACTGATAGTATGCCTTTTGGCATGTATGTTTCCAGGTATGGCTTTTGCCGATTACTCGTACGAAGGCGGCAGCGATACTTATACTGCTATCGGCGACAGCATTTGCGCCGGTTTTGCACAGCTGGACTATGAATACATAAAAGGTTTTGATATGATGGAGAATATTGAGAACTCGCCCAGACTGTGTTACGCCAGGCTTGTGGGCGATGTTACTGCCAGCAGGGTATATAATCTGGGGAAATGCGGCTGTGATTCGGGAGAATTGCTTGATATCCTTACAGGCAAGGACTCTATATACAGTAGTGTGTATAAGGAACACATTGCTCAAAGCAGTCTGATTTCGGTGGGTATAGGCAGCAATGATATGATTATGGCAACAGCCCATTCAATTTTAAAATGCATTGGAGAAGACTTTTCAGAAATGACTAATCAGGAGGTTCTGGCAATAGTGGAGCCCTTACTGACCGGCAATATACCTGGAATTATCAATTCTCTTGAGCTGCTCAAGGGAATAAGGCTGAGCCCCGAACAAATCAAGGCAGTTCAGCTGGCGCTGTCTGATGAGTCTATGACAGCTGTTATGGAGAAGGCATATGAGGCTTTCTGCATCAATTACCCGGAAATTTTAGACAAGATTCATGAAATAAATCCCACTGCCACTTTGATAATCTTAAATTACTATAACCCGTATAAACAAGCGAAATTCAAATGGAACGGTATCAGCTACAATACTCAAGACATAATTCAGGAGACAATTGATAAAATGAACGAATACACGCTGAATTATTCCAGGGAAAAAGGCTACTTGTATGCTGATGTCTCAAAAACCCTTACAAATATCATTGATCCGCACCCATCCGCAATCGGACACTTCCAGATTGCCTCAAAAATCATAGGATTATTGTACAAATAGTGTAACACTGATAAACCTGTGGTTGCATTCCTGTATGCAATCACAGGTTTATCAGTGTTAGAAATAAAACGTTAATAATCCCAGTTTAAGAAAGTGTGATAAGATCAAGTACAAGAAATGATGCACATTTAGAAAATATAGCGAACAAAGTAATTTGACATTGAGAATTGAATAGTGCGGTACTTATAATATTAAAACACTAATCACTGCAGTTAATTTTAGGTATAGCGCAGATGTAATTGATTTTTGATTTAACGCAGAATAGATAGAAATTAATTATGTAACTATAATTGGAGAAACCCAAAATATAAGAAAGGAAAAAATTAATGCCTTGGCTACCAATGTATTTAGACAAAGAAGATCTGTTTACAATTATAGATTTATTAAATAACGACCCTGATATAGCATTTATTGTACAAAACGGACTTAATAAAAAAAGAAAATGGATTGCAAAATATAAGATGGAGGATATTCAAATAAAAAGATATTGCCTATGGCACATTCCAAGTGGTCCACTGCCTTTGATAACACCAAGAATAGATGATGATGAAATTATAATTAATCCATTCCAAGGGTGGGAGGAAAGAATAGGAGGTAGTGATAGATCTAATCCTCATTTTGGGGGTGGGCCTGTTGGTATCATATGGTTAAACAATCGTACAAATAACCACGATAAAATAGGTTTGTCTTCATTTGAATGGATAGGCAATTATTTTAAGATTATTGGTTCACCAGCACATGAATCAACAGAAATATGGTGGAAAAATTTGAGGAGGAAGATTAGTAAAATTTCTAAAAAGATTGGACGAAATGATAGTTTAAAGCCAGAAATATTCTGTTTAGAGCATGCTTTTAAGAAAATTGAAAATGGGGTGGAGCGTGATATTAATCCATAAAAAGTAATGTTAATAACTGTATCTGCCCTTGGATTTACGATTTGCACCTCGACAGAATGTATCGATTTCTTCAATACAGAAAGTGAGAGCTATGTCATGGTATTTACCCGCTTAGGGGGTGTATATACCAAAGGAGAATTGGTAAAAGAAAAGACGGTGGTTCTCACAAATTATTAGTTCAGCATTGCGTTTAAATATAACTCTATCATTTCTTTAAGGAGTTCAGGGTTGTTATCGAAGCGCAAAGCTGACTCGGGGTTGTTAAGCATGTAGTAACGGAACATTTCAATATAACTTAACATAACATTTATAGAAACGTTGCTTTTGATAACGCCTTCTTTTTGCCCCTGCTTAAGAAGAGAAATAAAGGCCCCATCTATGCTGTCAACTTGCGCAGCAGTATTGTTCTCCTTATTTGAAAGCTGACTCCTAACAGATTCAGCCATGAAATTAATGGTATAATTTCTGGAGTATTCAACCATTGTCAAAAAAAAGTCCTTTATTTTTTGTTGTACGGTGTCATCGCTATTCATAACCGACATGATAGAATGATAATAGTCATCCCATAATTTATTCAGCAAATAGTTTTTTAAGTTATCCTTACTCTCAAAAAAATTATAAATCGACACTTGAGAAACGGAAGCTTTACCTGCAATGTCTGCAATGCTTACCTTATTGAAACCATACTGCTTGAACAGCTCAAGAGCTGCATGCAATATGGCTTCTTTTTTTACCAGACGACGCTTTTCAAATCCATCCAAAAGTTTACCCTCCATGAATTTATGAAATATATGGATTATTATATTACAAAACTATTGAAGATTCAATAATGTGGCAGTATAATAAATATGAAATATATGTATTAATATATTTCAATAATTACATATAATAGAGGTGATTTAAGTTGAAAAAAAGAAAGATTGGTCAGGCTGTTATTATTTTTACACTTTTACTGGTACCGGCTCTGTATGCATTAATATTTCTGGGAGCTTACTGGAACCCGGCCAGCCACATGACTAACATACCTGTAGCGGTAGTCAACTGTGATCGGGGATATGTGGCTGATGGAAAAACTTCAAATATAGGCAGTGAGCTTGTAGATACCCTAAAATCAAACGATAACGTAAAATGGATATTTACAGATAAGGACGATGCTGAAGAGGGAATTAAAACTCAAAGATACTACGCTGTCCTCATTATACCTGAAAACTTTACGGAGAATATCTCCAGTGCTACCAGTGAAACTAAAACACAGGGAATTCTATACTTTAAATCAAATGATAAAGCCGGCCTGATGGTTTCTACAATGTTATCCAGCGTTTCCAGCAATATCGAAACAAGTATTTGCCAAACTATCTCGGAAAGCATAGTTGAGAAAATTACCACACAGCTTATACAGCTTCCAGCCAGTATTAAAAAACTAAGTGATGGGCTGGGAAAATTAGAAAGTGGTTCAAATAAGCTTCAGGAGGGGATGTCAACCCTCGTGAAAGGGCAGACTGCATTCAATGGAGGATTAAATTCATTGACAACCGGACTGGATACTGCCAATCAAGGCAGCGACAAACTGAAAGCTGCACTGAATAAGCTGTCAGAGAAGACTTCTTTATTTGCAACAGGGATGAACAGCAGCATATCTGCTACAGACGCGATTGCATCCGCTTCGGAAAAATATACTACCGGTTTTTCAAGTCTTTCAAGCAGCTTAAATGAATATCTTACCACCAGCAGCAAGCAAATTCAAAACAGTATCAATATAGTCACTTATCTGCAAAGTTATATAGCAGAGCATCCTGATAGCACCAGGGATGCAAATATTCAAGCAATTATTTCTGCATTTAATTCATCCAACAGCAGCCAATCACAAACTGCAGATTCTGCGGAAATTACCAAAACACTTAGTGACTCATTAAACAAATTAAATGAACTAAACAGTCAGATAAATACTGCAATTCAGCAAATGCCAGACAGGATGGAAACAGCTGCCGACGGTGCAAATGCTCTCTCCAAAGCTCTTGAACAGGTATATAACGGTTCAGCTTCGCTCTCTTCCGGCCTGGATTCGGCGTCAAAGGGAGCGAATACGCTCAGCAGAAATTCAGAATCTATTTTAGCTGGTGAAACCCAGATTGATGATGGTTTGACACAGTTAGTTTCAGGTGTCGAACTTCTTAAAAATTCAGTGGACAGTTCGATACTGGAGCTTACCGGCAGTACTTCTGCACTGGAGGGACTCGGAAAGTTCGTTGCCCAACCTGTAGAAGTAGAATCTACCAAGATAGGAGAAGCAGAAAATACAGGTACGGCATTATCGCCATTTATGCTTTCGCTTTGCCTGTACATTGGCAGCATGATGATTATGATTACTATTTTTACCATGGATAAGCTGAAATTTTATGAAACCAGAATTGCACAAAAGATTAAGATTGATTTCGGCCTGTTTCGATATCAGATCATCGGTATATTCCAGGCAATATTGATAGCGTTTACCGTACATATCATATTAGGACTTCATCTCCAGAGCGTTATTCAATTTTATAGTATTTGTATATTGGGATCGCTGGCATTTACCACACTTATTCAAGTATTGGTCATGCTTTTTAAAAGTTTCGGAAAATTATTGACTCTATTGTTTATGATGTGCCAGCTGACTGCGGGAGGGGGAGTATTGCCAACGGTAATTCTTCCGGATTTTTATAAAAGTATCCATCCGTATATGCCTATGACATATACCATAAATGCCTTGCGTAATGTCATATTGAGTTTTGAACCGGATAATTATAATAATAGTATAATAGTACTGTTGGGTATATCAGTGATATCTGCTCTGATCGTTATTTTGCTATCCTATATGGATCACAAAAAAGTAAATACACAGGACAGACAGATACTGCCTATAACAGACTAGGTTCAGTATCGTGCTGCAAGAGCTAAGCATAACGGCACAAAAAATATTACATAAAATATAAAATCAAAGTCAATTACGGTTTAAACCCTCGCCTTCCGGGCGGATAGGTGCTTTCAAGTATTTTATTTAAAGGTTTCAACGGTTTGGGTTTGAACATTTACATGCTTGAGCATAAAAACCTGGAAGCCATGCGGTGCCAGGTTTTTATGCCTTTGAATTGTACTTGTTTCAAACACTCCTTTTTTGCAAAGCCTTTATCTATTACCGGAGTAATTATCGTTCGCAAGCATCTGGGCAACTATTACGGACAAATCATCATCATCTATTGTTCCATTGTCAATTATATCTGCATCATACTTTGTTGTATCGGTTGAGGATGCTGCATCACCGTAGTAGTAAGCATCTATTCCCAAGTCAAGCAGCGTAAACTCTCCGGAACGGTTTATATCACTATAGCTATTTATTACAATTGTCTTTCCTGTGCAGTTTTCTTGGGCTACATCCGTTTCAAGAGCCGCATTGTCGGCAATTCTTGCTCTTAATATGTTAACCTTCGCTTCACCTGATTTTTTAGTTTTAAACACTAATTTTAATAGAACCTTATCTCCATTTGCAGCATTGGCTTTTCCAAGACATGCGGTTATGTATCGTTTAAGCCCGGCTGATACGTCACCCTCCTTGAATATCTTCATACCGTCTGCTTCGGCAACACCTGTAAATTCAAGCAATTCCGCATCGTAGTTTACCTGAATGTCCTCTGCACATATTGTTTTTGCATTATGTATAACGATATCCACTGTTATTTTATTGTTGATTCTGGCAGTATCTGGAGCTTCAACTGTAAGGCTTACATCCGGATCCGGATTCTTTGGAACGGCGGATACTTCATTGGAATCGGGGCTTTCTTCACTATCAATTAGAGTACTCACCACAAAATAATAGGTGGTTCCGTTTGTCAGGCCTGTCACATCGAAGCTTGTGGAATCGGTTACTGTCTCCGAATTGGTGTATTTGCCGGGCTCGGTACCCCATTTGACCTTATATGCCGTCGCTCCGGCTGCTGCCTTCCAGCTGAGGGTGACCTTCGAGTCTCCCACTGATGCCGTAATGTCGGAGGGTAACGGAATTGAATTGTACCCCCAGGCATATTTGCCGCCGTAAACACCTATATTTGCCACACTTCCGTCCGGATTTGTCCCGGTACCGGAATGCAGCAGCGCAGGATCAGCTGCAGTTTCCGCTATATTCTCCGGGTTAAAGGAAGCAGTAATACAGTGGTCCTTTGTTCCCTCTGTGGGGACAATATTATACAGACAATTTGTATATACCGGCTGGCTTGAATAGTTGGCGGATATTTTGCCCAAATCGTGATAAAAGGTGCAATTGAAAACATTGGGATAACCCGAGGTGTCGTTGAAATAACTATAGCTTGCGGGAATGGAGCCTTTTATATGAAAATATACATTGTAAAACATTCCACGGCACTCTCGAAATATTGCATTGCTGTAATTTGTACCTTTACCCGGATAAAAATTCATGGTGAGGTTGCGGACAACGGAGCTGCCATTAAAAAGCTGGAATGCACAGCCGTCTCTTACAGTTGATTCAGCACCGTAATACTCAAGAATCGTTTTTTCATTATCTCCGTATATGGTCAACTGCTTACCGAATTCGTGAATACCTACTCCAAAAATTTGATCGTTTCCAGTCATAGTCCTGAGATGGTATGTCCCGGCCTTAATATAGATAGCACTTCCCGACGGAGCTTTATTTATGGCAACATCAACGCTTGCATAAGGCTGCTGCGCCGACCCGTCCCCTGTTGTGTCATTGCCGTCTTTACTGACGTATATGATCGATTGTGAATCCGCCAAAGCCATGGATCCAAAAACTGGTACCAGTAAGCAAAAAAGTACGGCAAATGCCAAGAAATATATCTTCCTGTTCATACAATAGTCTCCTCCTATTAAATTTATCTCAAAGTACTTTGTTAACTAATATTATAATATATGGATATTTTTGGAACAAGATATAAATTATAAATTTTTACTATATAATTAAAGTTTAGTGTTGTTTTTTGTCGATTTAGCAAGGAGTGCAGAATAATCTGCTTTTATTGCAACACACGGGCAGATATCTCAGTCAGATATTCTCAGTCAGGTAACCAGTGAGCATTTATACCTGAATAATATTGTTTATCATTATTAAATCACATTTGATTTAAAGAATCATATATTGTATTGGGGGAATAGCGTGAAAAAAGCATAGGAGCATTTACTGTACTTTACACGCTATGAAAACCCGCATAGCGGCTTTTTATTACAGTTTGTGTACGCGCAACGCGCGTAAATGGGAGGTATTATGACTAAAATTGATGTGTTGGATGATGTTATTGAAATTTTAATAAAGAAAGCAATAGATTCAGAGACTCAAACTCCTGGTACTGAAAAAAAAGTTTATAACCTGAAATTAAGGGGGGACAAAGTAAATGGATTACCTTCCGCCTCTGGTAAAAGGAAATAGACTTGAGGAATTCAGTGATGTAAAAAAAACTCTGGATGAAACAGGACTAAACATCGGAGGTTATATAAGGATTTCAACAAAAAAAGATAGTCAGAAAACATCTATTGACAATCAAAAAAAATACATAAATGAATGGGCCAGAATAAACGGATATAATATTGTTGATTTTTATACAGATGTAAAGACAGGTGCTTATAGTTATCTGAGAAATGAAATGACCCGTTTAAAAAATGATATTTCTGCTGGTAGGATAAAAGGAATAGCATCTAAGGAAATATCCAGAACTTCACGTGATATATTGGATATTATTGAACTTAAAAGAAGCCTTGTTTCCCAGGGCGCTTTTTTTATTTCGATAAAGGAGGGTTATGACAGCAGAACAGATGATGATGAATTTCTTCTGGTTATCCATGCCGGTCTTGCACAAAAGGAAAGGAAGGTTACAAGCTCCAGGGTTAAAATAACTCAGATGATTAAGGCAAATGAAGGTAAAACTAACGTTGCAAAGCCGGCATTTGGTTATAAGTTATCCGAGGATGGACAACACCTGGTTTTAAACCCAGATACTGCTAAAACTTACAAATTAATAGTCGATAAATTTATTGGAGGATGGGGCAGGCTTAAAATATGCAAGTTCTTAAATTCCCAGGGTATTAAGACTGGCAGCGGTGGCAATAATTGGACAACCAACTCTGTTCTGAATATATTGTCCAATCCGGTTTATTTAGGAATAAACATGTATAATGTCACGTTAACCGTCAGAGACAGTGCAGGAAAAGCCAAAAGAATGGTAAGGCCCCAGGATCAATGGATAGTACGCGAGAATACTCATCCTCCCTTGATCTCAAAAGACAGATTTGATAGGATTCAGCAAATTATTCAGGACAGAAAAGATAAAGACAATAAGGAATGGAGCTGCACTAAAAAGTATTTGTTGTCCGGCCTGCTTTATTGTTCTTCTTGTGGAAACAAACTGTTCGGAGGGAAGATTCCGAAAAATAAATCCAAAGGAAAATCTAAAGATGACAGAAAAGACGATGATTATTATTTTTATTATTTCGATAAGAAGATAACAGGAACTTGTAAAAATAAAAACTCAAATTACAGAATGGAAATTGTAGATGATATGGTCATGAATGCTATAAAAGAGTTGTTCGCAAGTAATGATATCATTGATGAAAGAATAAGACAAAAGCAATACATTTATGATCTGAAGCTGGAAAAAGATAAGAAAGACCGGGAGATAGTCAAAGATAAGCTGGATAATACTAATTTTGCAGTTAAAAAACAGCAGTTAGCCTTTGAGGCTGACGCCATAACATTGGATGAGTATAGGATAAGGCTTAATGAACTTAGAGATCAAAAATCACAACTTGAAAAAAAGCTTCTTCTTCTGGATCAAAAATTGAAAAAGGTTGATAATCTTGAGGACAGATATTTTGAAATAAAAGAGAAAGTCAAAGGTTTGATTCATAACATAAACAACCTTAATTATGAACTTAAAGATGAAATAGTTAGAAAAATTATAAAAAAAATTATTATCGGTGATGACTATAATCTTACATTTGAATATACCTTTGAAGAATAAAATCATGGTTATATTTTAAAATTTTATGATATAATGTTTATACCTAAAACATATTGGAGGTGAATAGATGGAGGATAAAACTTTTGAGCTATTAACGAAAATGTATAATGAGTTTTCCGGTAAGTTTGATAAAATGGAAGGTAAGTTCGATAAACTTGAAAAAGAAATGAAAGAAACAAATACAAGATTGACCAAAATTGAAACATGTATAGAAAATGAAATAAAGCCTGATATAAAAGCTTCTTTGGAAGGTTACCAGATGGTATATGAGAAACTGACGAATCAGGAAAAAGCCATTGAGATAATCAATAATAAGCTTGAAAAGCAGGATGTAGAGATCACCGTAATAAAAGGCGGTAAAAAAGAAATACTGTAATTTTAACCCTCTCAAGAAATATTCAAACTGCCTATTGTCTTGGGCAGGACAAGCCTAATACATAATTTAGAAAAATATGAAAACGGGCCCGCCAAGTTGAGTTATAATAACCTTTGCCAGTTTGGCATTTGGTTGAGCTATTTTGACCGGGTATTGTAATTTTTTTTCATAAACCCACATATTTATCCCTCACTTCCTGTTTC
>JAEVZU010000140.1 GCA_023392075.1 Bacillota bacterium
TTTTAGCACCAGCAGTCTTTGTTGCCATGTGTTCGCAAACCTCCTTTAACTATTTCTTTTTACCGCTAACGGTCTTTGAAGGGCCTTTTCTAGTCCTTGCGTTAGTCTTTGTACGTTGACCTCTAACTGGAAGACCCATTCTATGTCTTCTTCCTCTGTAGCATCCGATTTCAATAAGACGCTTGATGTTCAACGCTACTTCTCTTCTAAGATCACCTTCAACCTTATATTCCCTGTCAATGGTTTCTCTGAGTTTGCTGATTTCATCGTCAGTCAGATCTCTTACTCTTGTATCGGGATTGATACCAGTTTTAACGAGAATTTCGTTTGACTTGGATCTTCCAATTCCAAAAATGTAAGTGAGACCAATTTCCACCCTTTTTTCTCTGGGCAAATCTACTCCGGCAATACGTGCCATACTTTTCCTACACCTCCAAATAATTTCTCATAAACTTATTCTTGTAAAAGCCATCAGGCTTTTCGGCGCGACTTCCGCCAATGCACGCATTGGGTCCAGTTTCGCGCAACTCGTGCTAATTCTCCACCGCAGGATACAGATGTATTAAATATTGCCATTCCCCTAGGCATCTTAATCCGTGCGATATCGTCAAATATTTAAAATATCATCAAGAATAACAAAGAATTGGGATGCTTCAAATGAATTTGAAAAATTCTATGTTCAGCCGCTTCTTGTTGAGATTTTACGAAAGTAATAATAATTTGGGCCGCAAGCAACCCGGTTCAGGTACTGCAATAAATAATTACCGGGGTTGCAAACAACCCCTGAAAATCCGGGTCTGTATTAACCCTGTTTCTGTTTGTGCTTTGGATTTTCGCAGATAATCATGACTCTGCCTTTTCTCTTAATGATCTTGCACTTTTCACATATAGTCTTAACTGATGGTTTAACTTTCATTGTTGTAGCCTCCTTATAGTAAGAAACAAATTAGCTTAATTATTATAATTGATTTATATTTAATAATACCACTCCCATTTGATAAACCGGCAGAGGTATGTATTATTTTGCTCTCCAAGTAATCCTTCCTCTGGTAAGGTCGTATGGGGATAATTCAATGGTTACCTTATCACCGGGAAGTATCCTGATAAAGTTCATCCTTAGTTTTCCTGAAATATGAGCCAAAACCTTATGACCATTTTCAAGTTCCACCTGGAACATAGCATTTGGTAACGCTTCAATAACTGTTCCTTCGACTTCAATAACATCATCTTTTGCCAAACTAGCACCTCCTCCAGAGCTTTTCAATCAAATATCACAGGATATTCAATCAATTGGATCTTATCTATTAATTAATTTTTTATTTTTTAACTGTTATCATTCTTTAACCGCCAAGGCCTCTTTTACCTCGGCTAGTGCCTTTCTGATTTCAGCATTTGTAATTTTTATGCCCGAACTGAGCTTCTGTGATATAGGCTCAATAATTGTTGCAGTGGTGTTTAAATGCTTAATCTTCTTTCTTTTGGGATTTTCATACCGTCTGAGATCACCATCACTGACAAACACATATTTGTCATCAATAATACCGCTTACAATAAAAATCCTGCCTTCGTCCCGCCCGGCTTTCGAATAAACAACCTGTCCCAGCATTATATTCATGCTAACCTCCATGCCATAAAAAGGCACCGGCGACACAAAATGAAAATAAAATCACAAAAACCACTTGCATGTTTGCAGCACAAACGCGAGGGGCACCGATGTCGCTTCCATATTGTCTTACCCGCGTTACTCAAGCCTCGTCACCTCTGCGCATAAAATTTACATCTGTCAATTACCATAACTTCCAGTGATGGCGTTAAGTAAGTAAATGACATAGGTCAAACCAAATATAAATTATACAGGAAAACTGATATAATAACAATACATTTATTAAAAAACTTTTTAAAACTTTGTTAAAATTTGAGGACCATTTTCTGTAATGGCTACCGTATTTTCATAATGTGCTGAAAGGGATCCGTCGGATGTCACTACCGTCCAGCTGTTATCCAAAACTCTGACACTGTAGGTGCCTTCATTTATCATGGGCTCCACGGCAATAGTCATTCCGCTTTCCAATTTTGCTCCTCTGCGTTTTGTAACATAATTCGGTATTTCCGGCAATTCATGCAGGTCTTTTCCTATACCATGCCCCACAAAATCTCTTACAACAGAGAAGCCTTTATTTTCGGCATGTCTCTGTATTGCTTCGGAAATATCCCGGATGTGTTTGCCAACTTCCATTTGCTTCAGACCCTCAAAGAAGCTTTGTCTTGTTTCGGTTATCAATCGCTGCGCTTCACCGGATATTTTTCCTACTCCGTAGGTTCTGGCCGCATCGGCATGATAACCGTTCAGATAAACACCAACATCTATGCTAATAATATCGCCATCTTTTAAATGATTTAAACTGCTTGGAATTCCGTGAACAACTTCCTCATTTACAGATGTACAAATACTGGCCGGAAACGGTACTACACCGGGTATACCCGGCTCATATCCCTTAAAAGATGGAATTGCTTTGTACTTCGTGATATTTTCATATGCTATTCTATCCAGTTCCTTTGTTGTGACACCGGGAGCAATATTCTTTTTTAACAGCTGAAGGGTCTCATAAAGAACCTCTCCAGCCTTTTTCATCTTATCTATTTCAGCTTGTGATTTAATTGTAAACATAGTTTTAAATTCCTAAATTCCTAAAGTCTTAAATACTCTCAAAGTTGTTTGTTCTACTTCATCGGCACCGTCGGCAACTTTGAGCTTTCCGGCCTTTTCATAGTAGCTTATAAGCGGCTGAGTCTGCTTGTGATATGTTTCAAGTCTGCTCAGTACTGTTTCGGCAGCATCATCAGCTCTTTGAATAACAGGTGTGCTGCATACGTCACAAATTCCTTCAACCTTTGTAGGATTAAAAATAACATGATAGGATGCTCCGCAGTTTGGACAGGTGCGTCTTCCGGACATTCTTTCTATAATATCCTCATCCTTTACATTGATTAATAATGTTGCATCAAGTTCAATGTTCATAGTGTTAAGAACCTTATCAAGGTACTCTGCCTGAGGAATCGTTCTGGGGAAACCATCCAGAATGAATCCCTTTGCACAGTCAGGATTGGCAAGCCTGTCTTTAACTATCTCTACAGTAAGCTCATCAGGAACAAGCTGCCCTTTATCGATATATTCTTTTGCCTTGATCCCAAGAGGCGTATTTCCCTTGATATTTGCTCTGAAAATATCTCCGGTCGATATATGCGGTATGGATAATTTTTCAGATAATGTTTTGGCTTGAGTTCCCTTACCTGCACCAGGAGCTCCTAATAGTACGATATTCATATTATCTACCTCCCAAGCCATTTTTCATGGCTTTCTTCCATTCTACCTGCTTATAGGCAAAACCTTAAGCATACCCTTTAATATAAAACATATGAATTTAAAGTAAGGGTTTATGACGTATCATAAACCCCAAACTTTTTTTAAATTAATTATCTATTTAAGCTTATATGAATGATGCTATTCAAGGAAGCCCTTGTAATGTCTCATAAGCATCTGTGACTCAATCTGTCTTACAGTATCAAGTGCAACACCTACGAGGATCAAAACGCTTGTTCCCGCAAACCATACACCCTGTACTCCGGTGATCCACACGATTATATATGGGAATATGGAGATAAGAGCAAGGAATAATGCACCAAACCATGTGATTCTGTTTAATACCTTTTGAATGTAATCCGATGTCGGTTTACCAGGTCTGATACCAGGTATAAATCCACCGTTCTTCTTCATGTTGTTGGCAAGTTCAATAGGATTGAACTGTACATATGTGTAGAAGAAGGTAAATCCGATTATCAGCAATGCATAAAGCACGGCATAAGACCAATGGGACTGCCAGTTCTTCATGAATCCGATAAAACCTGTTGTAGTATTAGGAGCAGCAAATGCAAACAAAGTTGATGGGAGTGCCATTATTGACATTGCAAAGATTATAGGAATAACACCAGCCCAGTTTACCTTTATCGGCAAGTGAGTGCTCTGTCCTCCGTAAACCTTTCTGCCAACAACTCTTTTAGCATACTGTACCGGAATTCTGCGCTCTGCCTGATTAACAAATACAACACATGCTATTATTGCAACAAACACAGCTAAAATTCCAATTATACTAAATATTCCAATAAAGCCGTTTCCAAGCTTTCCAGCCTGATAGTTGCCGATAAGGTATTGAAGACCATGCGGGGCAGCTGATACTATACCTGCAAAGATCAACATCGATATACCATTACCTATACCATACTCGGTGATCTGTTCACCAAGCCACATCAAAAATGCAGTTCCGGCAGTAAGTGTGAATGTAACTGTAATGAAGGTCATAACGTTAAGTCCCGAAATAATTGCGCCTCTCAAACTGATAGCTATTGCTGTCGCTTGTACAAATGCCAGTATAACCGTAGCATATCTGATCCATTGGCCGATTTTCTTTCTGCCTTCTTCGCCCTCTTTTGAAAGCTGTTCCAGTTTAGGAATCGCTATGGTCAAGAGCTGCATAATAATTGATGCATTAATGTATGGAGTAATACTCATCGCAAATATTGTTGCAGATTTAAATGCTCCACCGCCAACTACATCCAGAAAACTAAACAGCTGTCCGCCTTTTTCTATAAGGCTGGCAAAGTAAGCAGGATCAAGTCCGGGAACCGGAATTCTGGATCCTAATCTAAATATCAGGAGCAGACCTATTGTTATTAAGAGTTTTCTTTTTAAATCAGGAATTTTCCAGGAATTCTTAAGTGTATCCAACATACCACTCACGTTATACCACCTCGACCTTTCCTCCCGCAGCTTCTATCTTAGCAGTAGCTGTCTTCGTAAAT
>JAEVZU010000324.1 GCA_023392075.1 Bacillota bacterium
CCTTTTCCTCCGGCATCCAATCTCACAGAAGCCACCCTGTTTACAGTCCCCACTTCAAAATCCTGTATCTCAACAGTCTTGTCAACTGCCGGATTCAGAGTAATCGTTATAATCATGCCCGCCCTCCGCGTAAGTACTGATCAAGTACCTGGTATTATTAGTCACACTTAATTTTTCATATATTTATTGTTCTTCTCATTGTAATACTCCTCAAGGATACTGCACAATTCATCAAAAATATCTTCTTTACTGCCATCTTTCAGTATTCTTATGAAACCGGGCTCATCAACCAGTATCCCGTTTACATGGCTAATTGTCTCCAGCATATACCGGTTGCTTCCCTCAGGAGCAACTATAACCATGGCGAGCTCAGCTCTTTCAAAACTATTTCCTGTGGATTTGATAGCCTTATTCAATTTAATAATGCCGAAATATATTTGGGTGACCGCTTTTGTACGGCAATGCAAAAGTTTTATTCCATACTCCGGAATATAAGTTCCGCCCTTTTCTTCTCTGTCTTCCATATCCTTGACCAATTGTTTGCGATTCTCCTCATTACTGCATATCATCAAGCCTGTATAATTTATCAGCTGACTGACGTCTTCTGCCTGACTGTCCTGAATATAAAAGAAATTGTCCAGAATTTCAGTTATTGCATTGTTATAACAGTTTAATTCAAACATTTTTTCTTTGAGATTAAAAGCCTTCTTTTTGCCGGCAGCAGGCTGATTGGGACAAATATTCCTTACCTCTTCCAGAAGTGTATTAATCCGTGTTCTGTCTTCCTGGAAGAGCAGAGGATTGACTACCACTACCGGAACAGAGCATTCATCCAAACCGACAGTCGAAATGATAAGCTCTATTCCTTTTTCCTTAAGCCAAGCATTATTAATATTAAACATTGAAACAGTACCTGCTACTTCAATATTGTTATATTCTTTTTCTATCCTTGTAGCAAGAAGTCTGGAGGTGCCTATCCCTGTGGCACATGCTATAGCCGCTCTGAAAACCCGTTTTTGTGAAACCTGGCTTTTTTCGATAGCCGCCCCGAGATGCATGGCAATATAAGCTATTTCGGTATCGGGCATTTTAATGTCTATATACTCTTCAACCGCTTTTATACATTTTTCAGCCAGTAGCATTAAATCCGGATAATGGGTTTTAATTTGCGTATAAAGCGGATTTCTTATTTCCAAATTCATCTTCAGCCTGTTGATGGCCGGTCCGAGATGGTTAGTTAATCCGGTAAGCAGCTTCTCGTTCTGCGAGAGAAATTTACCGGTTTCATTTTCTGCTATCCTGATTATTTCCCTGGACAGCTCTACAAGTTCATTATTACCTATATAATTCCTGCTGTCTTTTTCATTACTTTTAATATTCTTTGATCCTTTGATATGCATGGTTATATAACCGATTTCATCACTGGGAACCTTTATATCGAAAATATCTTCAATTTCGTGAGCGAGTCTTTCGGCAACAGAATATTCTGCACTGCTTCTGAGTTCTTCCATAAACTTCTTATCAATAACAATGTCTTCATTCTTTCTGATCCTTTGGACGGCAATGGCCAGATGTACGATTAATCCGACAACCGCGCTGTCTGCAAGATTGTATCCTATTTGATCCTCTGCTTGATGAACCAGTTTTTCAAGTTGATGAATAGTTTCCCCGTTAACAAGGTTCAGCAGTCTGCTCCTGGCAATAAGTTCCGTATTGCTCACCGGTACCTGCTCTTTCGAAATATTTTTCCTTATGAGCCCCAGGAGATGGTTTTCATTTATATTTTCATATATGAGATTGATCATGCATTTTCTGATATTATCTTCTTCACCTTCAATGTAAACTCCGAGTCCGGGCTTTCTTACCAGGGTTACATCCTGCTTTCCAAGCCATTCCTCAAGCTTATCCAGGTCATTGCTAACAGTTGCTTCGGCTACATCAAGAATCCGTGTGAATGTGTAAAGTTTGACCGGTTCCTGATTTTGAAGCAATTCACTGCAGATAATGGTTTGTCTCTCTTTGGGAGTGTATAATCTTTCTTCCTTTTCTTCATTTAAGAGATTTATTAAGTTGCTCTTATCCTCCGGCATTCCGATTGCACGTATACCGACTCCTGATTTCTTTTCGAGTCTGCAGCCTTTGTTAAGCAGCCATTTTTCTGCAGCGGGTAGCTCTCTTAATATTGTTCTGTTACTAATTCCTAGTTCCTTTGCAATTGCTGTAACGGTTATATAATCACTTGTGCTGAATATTTTTTTTAAAATATTTTTTACACGTAAATTAATCCTAGTATCCAGAACACACACCTCCCCATTGAGAAAATTAAGTAAGAAATCTTTATACGTTTTATTATAACGCATCGGTTCAGAAGAAAATTATTCGGCTGTAGAAAAATTTTCTTACCTCTGCGCGTTTCAACGAGGGGATATTTATCGCCTCGTTATATACTATCGTTTTATGAAAATAGTTTTACAGGACAGTGAAAAGTTTCACTGTCCCATATGCCGCTTTTCAATTATTATCCGGTTATAACAAGCGTTTAACAAACTCATCATATTCCGGACTGTTAATAAAGTTATTTATGGATATATGCTCTGCATTGGGTGCAGCACTTCTGGCCCTTGCGCTCAGACTTTCATGTGTGAATACAACATCTGCATCTGACGGAATATCTTCAATAGAGCAGTTGGTTACTTCAATATCCAAACCAAGTTTCTTTATTTTATTTCGCAGAGTTGATGCTCCCATAGCACTTGACCCCATTCCAGCGTCGCAGGCTACAATAACTTTTTTAATGGAAGTTTTTTTAACTAAACCCTTGCTTTCAGCTTTCATCTCACTTACAGTGGCCTTTGCAGCTTCAAGCTCCTTACCGGAAAACTCCTTTGACCTCTTAATGAAGACAGAGGCTAAAAGGAAGGATACTGCACATGATATTATTACACCAGCCAGCACAGGTAACAATCCGCCTTTCGGAGCCATGATGAAGTACAGGATAATACTTCCCGGAGCCGGCGGTCCTATTAGACCCGCACCTAATATATCAAATGTAAACACTCCTGATATACCGCCTGCAATAACAGCCAATATCAGTATGGGATTCATAAGTACATAAGGGAAATATATCTCATGAATACCGCCTAAAAAATGGATAAGGA
>JAEVZU010000225.1 GCA_023392075.1 Bacillota bacterium
AATTTGCTATATCATTTTGTGATTTTATATCTATCATTGTAGGAATGATTTTAATCTTACTCGATTTGTTAAATTCACTGATTGCACTAATTGCAACATAATCATCATTAAAAATATTAATTCGAAGCTTATCTTGATTTGGGCCTTCGTTTACTGAAGTACTATCTCTTAAGCAACCAGCATTAATAGTAATTCCGTATATTAATAAAAATAATATAATATATTTTTTATAAGAATTGCACTTTTTATTCATATATTTCATGTAACCCAAGTATCCTCTTTAGGTGACTGGATTATTTTCCTTTCTCTCTCTTTTTATTGAGTTTATTTCGATATTAATACAGATGTAACTATGTTTCAAAGATTTTTATCTTACTTGTTAATCAGTTAGCTAACCACTAATCCTGTAAAAATATAGTACTCTCAGTTTTGGATCCAATTATCATCCATTGAACTGAAACCAGGTTATTACTAATCCGTTACTTTAGAGTATAAAGTATATGGTAAAACGGAGTCTTAGTATCACCGTTTTGCTATATACTGCTGAATAACTTTTATTCAGTGCGATATTGTTTTACCAAATATTTTGTCTAGAAACGTAGTGCTAACCCAGAAGAATATTTTCATCATATATTAACAAAAAACTTGCTCTAGCAATTTATATCCACGAAAAAAGAATAATATGCAGTTCGATTCTTCAAAAAGGTTGATTAAATGGCAACTTATAGATATAATTTTTAAAATCTTTTGAAAAACTATTACCAAAAGAATTACTTATATGTTAATATTATGAAATTTTTTTAATAAATCTAGACTTTTATAGGTAGCCACTATATAATTTCAATCTGCCCATAATCTTCAAGTCTTTCTATAATATTTTTAGATATGTTATTCCTATCTACTTGATTAAATATATTAAATACTGGTATGTCAACATTTTTATAGCTTACAATTTTTTTGTCAATGAAATCAGGTAAGGTTGTAAGATAATTCTCTTGTTTAGATTGAAACGAATTATCCCAATCAAACTGAGATATAGATATATTGAAATAATCAGCTTCATATCCTAATCTAAATTTTAATAAATTATTAACCATTTTAAAATATTCAGGTTTAAAATTTTGATAAATGGTACTAAATATAACTAAGTCTGGATTTATAGCTTGAGATACCTCATATGCAAAGATTCCAAATTTATTTGTTATTGTATCATTTAATTTCATAATCCCCCCAGGTATTCCAACAATTATTATATCTGGTTTTTCATCTTTTTCAATCTGTGCAACTAATGCATTAAATAATATAATTTTACTTATTTCATTAATATTATTTTCTACATAAAATTCGGAAATGAGTGAAAACCCATAAATCCACAATAACGCCTAGAACCTATTTGACTTACCTTATATGCCCGATTTATAAATGCCTCCCTAGCGCCAGTTGAATCTCAAACTTTTGAACTTTTTGAGTAGACCCTAATACAAATATTATTGGTGTATTAATTTTTATCAAACTCTCATTAACTATATCAAATTGTCTTACCGCTTACATTTATCACATAGTCTCTTATAAAATAGGCGTCTTACTTATATATCACATGATATTTTCTTCAAAACCAAAACTTGTTAAGGTTTAAATACTTTTGAACTATAACATATTACTTTTTCACTCAACTGTTTTTTAATAATCTGACATATTCCATTAAAATAAGTAAATTGTTTTTTAGCAATAGCTTCTTGGGGTATAGTTATTTTAAAATTTTCTTCTATGTAAAAGTATAAGCTAAGCAAATCTCGTGGTGCCATACCGATTTCATTACCTAGAAGATTTTTTTTTAATAAACTGTTATCCTTTGTTAAGTCTATTTCAAAATAATCATAAAAAATGTCCATCAGTTTTTTTGTTATTTCTTTATCCATATAAATCCTCCTCTTGTTTATACAGGGCGTTACCAAGCTATTCATTTAAATATATGCTTACTCTATTTTGTATTGCATTTGCAGCCTGTGATGATGTTTGTTTTCCCGAAAGAAATGATTCAACTTCTTCATTCACCATATACAATATGTTGGCATCAATATAGTAACAACTATCCATATTATCAATAAATTTATTAATTCTTGTAATGATACCATCAGATAAAGATATAGAAGTATATTGGGGTTTATCTGCATCTGCATAATTATAAATTAATTTATTATTCCCTTCATCCCCGTAATATCTATTTAAAACCGTCTTATAAGCCCGTTTATTTATAGGGATTGAAAGATTTTCCTCATCAGCTTGAAATTTTTCTGATAAAAGTAACTTAATGAATTGAGATGCATCCTTCTTGTTTTTACACGAATTGGTAATCGATATAAATTCCCCGGCAAAACCAATTGGATGGTTATTTCCGTCTATACCAGGATATAAAAACAACTCGAGTTGTGATTTTAAAACTTTATTAGCAGCAGTGTTATTAATCCATACGGACTTCGGAGCAAGATTTTCAAATGAAAAAAGCAGAGAATTATTCTTCATATATTCAATGAATAACTCTGGACCTTTTAATTTATAATAATCCAATATATACGGATGTATGGCTTTGTAGTCCTCAAGCAAATGTATAAATGCATCACTATTAAATTTTACCTTTTTTTCAGTTATATCAATATATTTATCCCAGTTACTTTGCAGTATTGTATAAAAGTCAGTCACAAATAGATATTGTTGTGCGTTTTTATCAGTAATAAACTTTTCTTTTATTTTCATCAAATCTTCGAAGGTCCATACACTGTCATCAATTTCAATATTATTATTTTCAAGCAAACTTTTACTGGACCATAACATTGGAATCTGAAAGTTAAGTGGAATATAATATCTTTTACTATTAATCACACCCATATCCAATACCTTCGTATAAAAATCAGAAAGTTTGAGGTCTTTATCCATAATTATATATTGATTTAAATCACATAAAACGTTACTTTCAACCACTTTACTAAATGAAAGAAATGAGCTCATTGAATCGAGAATTATATCAGATCCTTCCCCTGCTAAAATTGAGGTTACCCGTTTATCCCGATATTCATTACTAGCAATTTGTTGATTAGTAATAGCTAAAACTGATATTTGTACTTTGTTTTTAGAATTAAATTCTTTTACGGCGGCTAGGGTATTCAAATCGTTGGCTTTGACATCCATCTTTATAATACTTTGTGTATCTGGCTTAGTATCTGAAGAACATCCACATAATAAAATAAGAAGTAACCATACATTTATCAAAAGAATTACGCATTTGTTTTTCATTTTTCATCCGTCCTGACTTATGCCAATATTAGCAAACCCCTATATTAATTTATTCATACCATATTAATAATCGTTTCAATGCCATCATTGATGGCCCATATTTGTAATATATGTTATTATCTGGATATGCTTTTGACAGTTTGAATTTTACATGTTTTTGGTTTTATAGTCAAATATCTGTTTTACGATATTACTTTGCAATATTTAACTAATTTCAGGATTTTGCCGGGTTGAATTATTATAACTTATCTGAGACCCTCCATTACTATCACTTCTTTTAAATTTAATATAACCGATTAATATTACCCTCTATTGACAATGTACAATACGTTTTGAGAGGATGAACGCAGCCTTTGCTGACGCCAAGGCAAGGACGACGACAAAGAAAAGTGGCAAAATAGCCGGCGTGAGGCGTGTTATACATTGTCAATAGAGGGTAAGAAAGGACAATAATAAATTTTTTATGTATCAAAACCAAAAGCTGCCTTTGACAGTCTAATCACTGACCGGTCAAAAAACAAACAAGGGGGATAAAAAAGTGACATGTGACGAGTTTTCAAAGCGGATCGTCGCAATGATGCAAACACTGTATCGCGTCAGTTACTCGCAGTTATCACAAAGCTGTGACCGAGACGAGGCGGTTCAGGAATGTTTATGCAAGGCGTGGAAGAAGCGTCACCAGCTAAAAGATGAGAACTTTATGCAGACGTGGGTAGTCCGCATTCTTCTTAATGAATGCCATAATATACAGAGAAAGAGAAGCCGGGAATTGCCGGTAAATAATTTACCTGAACGGGCAGCACCTGCAGATGCCGATTTGGAGCTGCATGATGCGTTGTTTAACCTGGATGAAACACTTCGCCTTCCCATTCTTCTACACTACATTGAAGGTTTTTCAGTTGGGGAGGTTGCGGAAATTTTGCGCTGGCCGCAAGGCACGGTCAAATCCCGTATGCTGCGTGGACGGCAAGCGCTTAAGAAATTTTTATGCGAGGAGGATCAATTGACATGCGAGATTTGAATGAGTTAGAAAAAGCATTCGGCCAGGCTGATGACAACTTTGTCAGCAATGTATATTGTACTCTGTCCGGTATACAGGTAAATAAGACCATTAAACCTGTGAAAAAGACAGGCTTCCGCCTGGCAGCCGCCATTGTAATTGCCTGTATGCTAACTGCCGGAACCGTTCTGGCTGCTGCAAATGCATGGGGAATTCTTGACTTCCTAAGTGGAAGAAATTCAAATGTAAAGGTTCTGCCTGAAGCTGCTAATATGGTACAAAAGGGGATACCGAAAAAAAGCATTCAGACTGAACTTGGAACCTTTTCAGTGCGAGAGTCAATTTTCGACGGAAAGGATGTATATATCGTAGTTGATGTAAAACCCTCCAGCCAGAAATATTTACTGCTGGGCCCGGATGCAACTCCATCAGATCCCATCGGCAATATGGGGCCGCTTTTCAGCGGAAGAACAGGAACCATCGCTGATTATGCCCGGGAGAACAATTTAGAAATGGTAAATACCTCCGTGGTCATTAGTGGCATAACCTGCTCTGTTGATTATCTTCTTGAAGACGACGGAACTCTTGTTTACATGCTCAACGGCAACTATACCGGTAACTCTGCCAAAGGCGACATAAAATTGGCTTGTGCAGCAGCTCCATTTATCACCCGGGATGGAGCGACTGTGATTGACGAACAGCATAAGAAGGAAACGACACTTCCCGTCACTCTTAAAGATTCTGGAGCAAGAGAAATCTTAACAAGCACTAATTCTGCCACCTACAGTGATTGCGGTGTTCGAGTGGATAAGGTTACGCTTACCGGTACTGCCATGGCAATTTACGCAGATATCGAATACACAGTAATAGATAAAGATAAATTTACTGAAACCGGCGACGGCCTCTGGTTTGAATTTTTGGATAATAACGGCAACCGTGTGCCGGATGGTGCTTCTTCCAGCGGGAGTACCAAAGCGATTGACGAAAATCACTTTATACAGAAAATTTCTTTGCAGGCTTCAGCAACACTGCCAAGTGAGATCATTCTTCGCGGATATAATTGCTGGGAGAAAAACCGATATGAGACTCATACATTTAATATGAAGTAATGACTTCTGTCAAATAAAGTTATATTATTGTACATATTTGCTTTCAAAGCCCATTAACTTCTGAGGGTTACTTTTATCGCAAAAATACATTAATATTTGATGGAGTAAAAAATACAGGCCCTATGAAAATGTACCGGAAAAAAGTTTTAAAATAAGGATTATTAATGAGCCCGCCTTTTGGCGGGCTTTTTTCTTTGAACCGCGCCTTTTAGTCCAACATTTTGAATGATTTCATATCCATGTTCTAAGTTAATCGTATTTTTAAAGGTGACATCAATTTTTCCATATATTTAATACTTCTTTCCAACTTTATTTTTTATTCATTTAAGCATAATTTAACCTTTTCATCAATCCTTGCTGCAGCTTTCTCAGAGCAGTAACCTTACTTTTCAAAAAATCCGCTAATTCAGAGTTTATAATTTCTATAATAGAATAATCTATATACTTACATTCACCAATTGTCTGTATTTCGTTATACTGAGATTTTATTAATTCTCTATCTATTTCTTTTATATTACTATCAATATTTACAGAAGTACTATTAATATTTTTTATGTAAAAATTGGCATTCCTGATGTATGAATTATTATTAACAGGAATGCAGGGAGATAGGTCTTGTATCTCCTCTGTTAACATCAACTTTATAAATTCGTAAGCTTCTTTCTTATTATTACACTTATTGGTAATACCAATTGAATAGCATGGATTAATAAAAAGATTCTTTTCACCATTAATTGTTGGCATTAAATAATAATTTTTCTTTATATTGGTTTCATCAGAATACCATTTCGCTCTGGTAAGCATACTAATATTTTGAAATATTATTCTCTTATAAAATTTAGGATCAGACACTATTTCATCTCCAGGAATAATACTTGGGAAAATATCGGTCTTATATATGTTAAGTAACTCGATAAATTTAGCTGAGTTGAAATTACACGTTTTGTTTTCGAAGTCAATAAAAGTATCTATATTATTCATTAGCATATTACTGAATAATCTTTCTGAATCACTGAAAATTACATACTTATTTTTATTAATATAATCTGCACAAGCTTCCCCCAAATAATCCCATGTCCAGTTAGAAGTATCAAATGATGTATGGCTATCTTGTTTAGTTTCCTTGTCCTCTGCAAATACGTTAATATTATAGCCTAAAGACATCAAATATCTTTTCCCAGAATATACTCCACTATCTAAAACCGTTTTATTCAAGCCATTAAAGTTAAAGGCCTCATCGTATGATATTAGTTTGTTCAAATCAAAAAAACATCTGTTGCCATTGCTTTATAAACTGACTTAAGGGTTCTATCCTCGATTAATACTATATCTGGTCCAATCCCACTCATCAATTCTGTTGCCAATATATCATAATATTCTTTCTCCTGCTCCTTTGAATAGTTTTTTATATCTATTTTTACTTTATTAACACTATTGAATTTGTCAATTGCCTTTTTTATATCTGTCCTATTAGAATTATTTAATAGATATAGGCTTATATTATTAGTTTCAACGGTGCTTTTATTACTACACGAAGTCAAAATACCTATTAATAATATAAAAATTAAGCTTCTTACAATAAATAACTTTACTTTCATAATGTCACTCCAAAATTCTATTTTTTTATATAACTTCTATTTCTGAATATTCGCCCAATTTTTTGATGATATTATCAACAATCTCTTGTGAATCCTTTATATTAAAAATATTATAAAGTGGTATATGTAAATCCTGATATCTTTTCTTTATTTTATCAATAAATTTATAATCCAATGATAAATATACTTCCTCATTTTTGTCTTCTGATTTTACCCAATCAAACATTACATTAGCAAAATTAAAACAGTCAGCCTCAAAGCCGTATTTGTATCTAAATGAATTTGCAAGCCGAATAAAGTATTCATGTTTAAAGTCTTGATATTGGGTGCTACATATAACATAATCCGGAGTAACAGCCTGGCTTATCTCATATGCAAAAATCCCAAAATAACTTGTAAAGGTATCATTTCTCTTCATTATTCCCCCAGGTATTCCTATTACGATTAAGTCTGGGTTCTCATCATTCTCAAGCCGTTTAATATAATTATTAAATAAAATAATTTTTTCTGATTCGCTTAGATTTCTATTATACATAAAGCCGGGAAATGAATGAAATCCCAAAAACTCACAATAATTTCTAGAACCTATTTGGCTTATCTTATATCCCTTACTTTGTAAATTTTCTCTTATACTTAGCTGGATTTCAAATTTGCAAGCTTTATTTGTTACTCCCATAACAAATAATATTGGTGTTTCTATCTTCAGTAAACTCCTTATGTTTTTTGAATTAAATTATTCATTTAAAAAGATATTTACCTTATCCTGAATGGCTGCAGCTGTCTGTTCAGCGGTTTTTTTATTATTTAAAAAATCATTTAGCTCCTGGTTAATAATACTATATACTTTATTCTCACGTATTTCACATTTACCTATATTTTCAGAAAGCTTTTTTGCCAGAGCGTTATAATCGTTATTTTCCGTTTTATCTGCCATAAAAGCTGCCTTGTTTACCGGGACAAGATGAAATTTATAGCTGACTTGCATTTTTTCTGATAAGATAAGTTTTATATAGTCAAATGCAGCTTTTTTATGCTTGCATTTGGAGTTTATTCCTGCGATAATATATGGACTGGCTGCTATTTTCCCTTTCATCTCAAGCATTTCAACAGGATATACGATTTTATTATCCATTTTATATTGTAATGTAGTATCCCTGCTCATAAAGCTATTGTCGATCGTTACCAAGCTTTTGCTGTCAACATATTGAAAATCCTTATCCTTTTGCTGCTCGTACGGAATTGTCGCATTATAAATATTCTTGTATGAATTTAACAGTTCAATGAATTCGGAAGATTTAAAATTAGCTATTTTCTTATCTACATCTACAAAATTGCTCCCACTTGATATAAAAAATTCTATCGGATTTACATATGAGAAAAAGAATTTATCATTCCTATTATTCATATATTCATTTGAAATTTCCGATATTTCCTTCCACGTCATCCCACCATCCTTGAATATGGAAAATTTATCCTCGTCCAGTTTTTCTTTTGTTGTTGTTAAAACAATAATAGTATAATTTAAAGGTATTAAATACCTTTTTCCGTTAAATACTCCTGCTTCCATCACCTTATCGTTATAATCTGACAGCTTGAATTCCGTATCCTCATTGATCAATGAGTTTAAATCGTAAAACACCCCTGATGCTACTGCTTTATGTATGGATGAGAATGTAGACGAATTAAATACAACAATATCAGGGCCGGCTCCGGCCAGTAATTCAGTAGTTATTTTTTTGCCGAAAGCTTCAAAGTCTCCGGTATCCTGCGATACAATCTGTATATTTTTATTGTTTTTGTTAAATTCGTCTAAAGCATCCTTAAGATAATCGCCAATTACGTCATTAGATAGATAAATGCTTAGATTATCTTTGTTTCCGTTGTCTGTTGATGTATTTTCCACCTGTACGGTCTTTTGTACCACGTCGTTTGATGTCTCTTCCGTTGTACAGGAGGTCAGTAAAATAGAAATGGTCATAAGTAAAAATAGCTTTTTTAAAAATTTTTTACACATATTATTTTCTCCTTAAAAAACATTACTCTATGTCAAATGATCCTAATTTATTTGTTTCAATATGATTAAAAATAAATTATAATTTGTAATATATGTGATTTTATGGATGTATTCTCAATGGTTTGAATTTTACACGTATTTGAATTAATAGTCAAAACATATTTACAATAATTTACTTGAGTTACTTTCACTTTATTTAAGGATTACAACATATTTGGATTAAGTATTCATTCCAAAACGAAGCTGATATTAATTTGATAGTTATGAAATATCAGCGTTTTAAGGAGGCGTTATGAAAATATATAATAGCATAATTAAAATACTCATTATCATAAGTCTACTAATATTAATAATATTTCCCGGGTGTACTTCCAATAATGATATACCCGATCCAGAAACCATTACTCCAAAAAATAATTAACATGTACGTGAGATCTTATAATACCCGTACATTATCTGCAATAAAAGAGTTTAACTCTGCAAGTAAGGTACAAATACATACTTCTGTTATTAATACGGATGAAATATCAACCAGTGAATATAAAAATAAACTTACAACTTCTATTTTAGCAGGTGAAGGACCGGATATAATACTTGATCTGGTCAGCTCTTTCCCATCTCTTAACAAAATTGTTGAAAACAAAGTATTCTGTGACCTTGATCAATATGTTAATAATGATGCACACTTTAATTTATCTGACTATTACAATAAAGTTTTAGATTGTGGAATCACAAATGGTCAACGGTATTATATTCCACTTAACTTTCGCATACCCATATTATGGTCAAGTGTCGCTGCTCGGGCTGTTTGACCGCCCTTTGCTTGAATTTCATGTCCGTCAATTTTGCTCATTAACCCTGTCCGGGTGGTTTTTCCGGACAGGATATTTAGTTACCAGCTAAATTCGTCCTCAACTATTAGCCTGACTACATGATCGTCTATCAGTTTTGTCTGTCTCTGCGCTGCATGCATCAGACATGCTGTGCATACCTTGTTGATTTTTCTTGCTACACCATGAGAATAGTCATAAATCTCACCAATAGCCTTCTCTG
>JAEVZU010000257.1 GCA_023392075.1 Bacillota bacterium
AAAACCTTGGTTGGGTGCTTGACCCGAAAAATGCCGAAATAAGAACCAAGCTCCGCACAGCTTTTGCAGAGTGGTATGACATGGCAAATAATGAAAAGGACGAGAGTTGTTGCTTTTTAGCAATTCACCTCACAAAGGGAACATTAAACATCAACCATTGGGAAAAATTATACCACATGGATTTTGTAAATAAGACTGATATGAAAAATGGGGGCATTTTTTAAGGAACGAAGTTTGTATAGTAGTATTAACTTGTTTAATCCGATAAAACCTGTTACAAGAGGTGAAACACATGAGAAAAACGCTTCAGGATGTGGCAAGCTACTTGAAGGAAATTATGGTAACCGAAACGCACGAAGCATATGCTATCAATCCTGCATATACAAATGTTTCAGTTGAAGAGAGCATACGTGAGGGCGTTCTGGCGTTCAGAGCCTTTTTGGTTCGGCTTTACGATGTTTTATACTCCAAAGGCGATGTCTATGATAATAGCAAAAAAGTTGCCCATGAATATGAAAACCGCACCACGATTTCGGTGTATTATCCGTTCCTGCACAATGTAAGTACCATACTAATGAACATAGGTTTTCATGGCATGCCAGTTGAAAACGCGCAATCTCTCGCCTGTGGAGATAATGTATTCAATGGGAAGCTGTCTGTTGCCAAAAACCTTGAATGTCTGCGGTTTCTGACGGATTGCGGTATTTGCATTGACGGCATAGATATAAATGAAAAAAAGCAAAACTTGTCAGACATCAAAACCATAAAGATTACATATCCAGATAACCCTACTATGCTGACAGGCCTGAAGATCATGGCAATCGCCGAAATAGACCATGGCACCCTCGTCAATCAGGATATTTTTTTGCGCTGTGATTACAGGGTATTGAAAAAGGATGAAACCGATGTGCTTTTAATCGTTCAGGATACGATAAAGCCTTTATCTTCAGATGTGCAGGATTTCATTCTGCAGCTGCATCAGCGCTATCTGGGTAAAGGACTTACCTGCGTTGTGGAAGTAAAAGGATTTCATATCTATATAAAGTATTGTTATAAACGGAAAGATTTATGGGGAATTAACGCTTCCCTCAACAACGGCTATCATATCAATGTGAAATCGACAAAGACGCACGAATACACTGACACCATCAAAACGTTTCCTCCAATTTTGCAGGAGCTGATTGCAAAAGGATATGGCTGCGGCAGAAAAAGAGAAATCGGTCATTGTGATGGTGGTTGCCGTGGACTTCCCATATCATTGGAGGATTCTGTTTTAGATATACGAGATGACATTGAAACATGGTTTGATCAAGAATTGTCATGCTTGCAAAAGAAATAAACATTTTATTCATTACGCCTTTCAAGCATAAACACGATAAATTTCAATTTGCAAAGAGAAATTATAAGCAGGAAAGAGATATCGGTTTCTGCTGAAAATGGCCAAGACTAAAATCCTCAGTGTGCTGAGGGTTTTAGTCTTGGCTATTTATAGATAATATTCGGTATTTTTTAATATGACAGCTCCAGGAGGAGAAGTGCAATCTTTTGAAGAGAAGAAAGAGAATCTTAAAAATTCATATTGCTCCCGCGGAGGCTGTGCCATCAAAAAACATATGGAATTGTTTTCATAATTTTCAGTATTTACTAAAACTTATAAAACTGATATAATTTTTATAGAGGAGGCGGAAAATTGGAAAATAAAGAATTTGTATTAAACGGAGAGCAAAGAGATTTTATTGATAAGCTGGGCTTTTACTATGAAAGCTATGGTATACCTAAAATTGGAGGAAGGATATTAGGCTATATTCTTTTACTTGACGGCCCGGCTACCGCTGAGAATATTTCATCTGTGTTAGAGATAAGCAGAGCCAGTGTTTCTACAAATCTTCGCCTTTTGATTAACTATGGATTTATCGAAAAAACAATGGTACAGCGAGGAAAGACCGATTTCTATGTAATGGCGAAATCTGCTTGGGAAAATGCGTTGGTAACAAGAATGAACGGATTTCGTACGTTGATGGATATTCTGGACACCAACTCTATAGATGCTGATAATACTTCTGTGAATGAAATGAGGGAGTGGTGCCAATTAATGCATTCTGCCCATGAAAAAGCGCGTGATGAATGGAAAAAAAGGAGGTAAGTATAATGCTTGAGAATAAGACACTGGAATATATGGGTTGTTCAATTTTCTATTCTATACAAATAAAAGAAAAAGCAGATAACTGGGTCATTTTCTTGCATGGAGCTGGAGTTGACCACAGAATGTTTGGCCATCAAATTAAAGCAGTGCCAAAGGAGTATAATTTACTCATGTGGGATGCACGTTCACACGGGAAATCTGTTCCTAATACAAGTACCTTTTCAATGAAACAGCTGCGCGATGATCTGCTTAAAATAATGGAAGTAGAAAAAATCTGCAAAGCAGTGTTTATTGGTCAATCTATGGGCGGTAATCTTTCTCAAGATATTGCATACTATTATCCGGAAAAAGTTCTTGGTCTTGTATTGATAGATTGTACGAATAATACGGCAAAATTAAGCCGGACGGAAAACTTTACACTCTCTTTTACTAAACCAATGTTTAGGCTTTATCCATGGAAGACGCTGGTCAAACAGAGTGCAGATGCATGCGGTCTAAGACAGGAAGTAAAAGAATATGTTGCAGAATGCTTTTTTAAGGTTGGAAAAGAAGATTTGATCAATATACTGATTGAAGTTACAAAATGCTTACATGAGGATACTTCATATAAAATTAGAGTTCCATTTCTGTTGCTGTGTGGTGACAAAGACACATCTGGAAATATACGTAAAATTGCGAAACCGTGGTCAGATTCGGAGCCAAACTGCACCTTTCATATGATATCAAATGCGGGGCATAATTCCAATCAAGACAATCCGAATGAAGTAAACGCATATATAAATCACTATTTAAACCAACTTATTAATTAATAAGTTGCCAGCATCTCATCATGATTTTCACTTTCGTGAAGAGATGTTTTTTATGTATCCATTGGCAGCCGATTATATCCAGATCGCTCCGGGAACGGATTATTTCGTCTCACCCACCAGCTTGTTTATAGTAGTCATATTCGCGGGTTTGTTTGCAGTAGGCTTGCATCGTTACAAAAATAATCTGCCTCCAAGGGGACTAGAGGAGTACGAAATTTTTATTGTTTATTCAAGGCATGTGGAGAATATAGTTCTGATGACGAATTGTGGTTTAGGAGAAAAGGTTATAATGTTTTCTTATGATGATATACAAAAGTTCAACGAAACAGAAGTGAAACTATATAAGTTCATTGTCGATAATGGTGATAAAATTCCTTATATGATTATTCGGGAATTGGCTGACAAAGTACACGTGTCAACATCGACAATTCTTAGATTCTGTAACAAGATGAATTATGATGGGTATAGTGAATTTAAAAAGGGGCTTAATAAATATTTATACCAAATACAGGAGATGCCGCCCCAAAACGATTTATCAGAGCTGTTACATTACTTTCACAGGACAAATACAAATTCTTTTGAGCAGAAAATAGAGCAGGGAACTGAACTCATAAGAATTGCAGAAAGGGTAATTTTCGTAGGCCAGGGATCTTCTGGAACACTTGCAAGATATGGAGCAAGATATTTTTCAAATTTGGGTAAATTTTCAATAGGACTGGAAGATCCTTACTATCCAATAACAAAAGATATGCTTAGGAATACAGTAGTCATTGCACTTTCAGTAACAGGTGAGACAAAAGAGGTTGTTGATTTACTTAATCGGTTTAAAACCAGTAGATGTAATATTTTAAGCATCACTAACCAATCGAATTCTACTATCGCCCAAATTTCAGATTGGAATATTTCTTACAATATGGAAATGATCAGTGTTAACGGTGGGTATAATGCCACTTCGCAAGTCCCGGTTTTGTTTCTTATAGAAACACTGGCAAGAAGATTATAATTTTTTGAAACATCTTGTTACTAGCAATGTAACAAGATGTAATATATTATTGTCAAAAAGATGCGCGAAAGGGGTATGCAAGATGAAAACAGAACTGGATAAATGCATAGAAGGAGAATACTACAATTGCCACGATAATATTTTTTTAGAATATAAAAGGAAAACAAGAGAATTACTAGCTGAATATAATAGCCTTTCTTATGATCAAAAGGCTGAAAAACGAGAAGTTTTAACGAAGCTATTTGGCAATATAGGTACAAATGTATCTGTTGGTTCGCCATTTATTTGTGATTATGGATGCAACACTTTCTTGGGTAGCAATGTGTCTGTTAATATGAATTGTACTTTTGTGGATTGTAACAAAATTACTATTGGAGATAATGTGCTAATTGCATCAAATGTTCAAATCTATACTGCAACGCATCCTGTGGAGTTAAATGAGCGATTGATCCCGGATTGGAATCCCGAAAGCGGAAATTATTTTTGCAGGACATATGCACTTCCTGTGACAATTGGTGATGGGTGTTGGATTGGAGGAGGTGTTATCATCCTGCCTGGGGTCAACATAGGAAAAGGTAGTGTTATAGGAGCAGGTAGTGTAATAACAAAGGATATTCCTGATAATTGTGTAGCGGTTGGAAATCCATGCCGAGTAATTCGAAGAATTAATGGAGAACAAAAAAATGGTTAAAATGGTAGCATTCGATTTTGATGGAACAATAGCTGATACAATACCAATGTGTATCGAAGCTTTTAAAAAGGCGATGTTACCTTATACCGGATTCGAGTTAAATAATAATGAGATTGTTCAAACATTTGGACTCAATGAGACCGGAATGGTTAAAGCGGTTGTAAAAGACAATTGGAAGTCGGCTCTTAGAGATTTTTACTTTTATTATGAAAAAATGCATGACAGCTGCAGGACACCTTTTCCTCAGATATTTGACCTCATTGAATATTTGAAAGGAAAAAACATTTTAGTTCCATTGATTACAGGAAAAGGACAAAAAAGCTGTGATATTTCTTTAAAAAAGCTGGAATTGAAAAATTGCTTTTGTGAGGTTATAGTAGGAAGTGAAACGCGGAATAATAAAGCTGAGTCAATTGCAAAGTTGCTGGAAAAATACGCTGTTAAAAAAGAAGAGTTTTATTATGTAGGGGATTCAGTTACTGATATAACGGCTTGCAGGGAGATTGGTGTAACCTGTTTATCAGCCGCATGGTCAGAAAGTGTAGATGTAGAAATGCTGAAAGAAACTAACCCGCATTTTATCTTTTATAATATTTTCAG
>JAEVZU010000275.1 GCA_023392075.1 Bacillota bacterium
TTTTTATACAGATAACTGTACCCTCTATTGACAATGTATAACACGCCTCACGCCAGCTATTTTGCCACTTTTCTTTGTCGTCGTCCTTGCCTTGCGTCAGCAAGGCTGCGTCCATCCTCCTCGAAAATTGACAAAATATCTCGGCGTGAGGTCTGTGATTTTTGAGTGAGATAATTTGGCTTGCGGCAAGGCAAACGGCGTGCAGTAAGGCTTTGTGCCTTTCAAGCGGCTTTAACGCAGCCGCAGGGCAAATTCACCACTCAAAAACGTATTGTACATTGTCAATAGAGGGTATATTATTTAGGATGGATTAATTTCTAAACTCAGAGGAGTACAAGGCATATGAATCTTTATTTGGCCCCGGTTCAGGGAATGACTACAGCATGCTACAGAAATGCATTTGCAAGGATATTCGGCGGTATTGACGCATTTTATTCACCGTTTGTTGCAACTGCCGATCATAAAAAGGTCAGTACTTCATTATTAAAGGATCTTCTTCCCGAATATAATAATGCTCCGGTTAAAATCATCCCCCAACTGCTGGGCAACAATGGAGATGATTTCCGTATATTTTCTGCTGCCATATGTGAAATTGGCTATAAAGAGATAAACTGGAATATCGGCTGTCCCTTTCCCATGGTGACAAATAAAAAAAAGGGGTCAGGCATCCTGCCTTATCCGGATTTAATAAAAAACTTTCTTGATATTGTTTGCGCCGATAAGCCGTATACTTTAACGGTTAAAATGAGATTGGGGCTGAATAATCCTGAAGAAGGCATGCGCGTAATGGAAATTCTTAATCAATATCCCCTGGGAGGTGTCATCCTACATGCCCGCACCGGTATCCAGATGTATACCGGCAGCGTTGATCCGGATTCTTTTGAAGCCCTTGCCTCGGCATGCAAACATCAGGTGACCTATAACGGTGATATCTTCACTTATGATGACTTTATGCGTATCAGTAAACGGTTCCCGTATATTAATAACTTTATGCTGGGCAGAGGTGCCCTGAGTGATCCGTTTCTGCCGGCTCTCATAAAAGGAAAGCCAGTCCCGGCGGCCGGAAAGATAAGCATGATCAGAGAATTTCACGATGAGATCTATGGATATTATAAAAATATACTCTCAGGTGATAAGCACCTGTGTGACAAGATGAAAGAATTCTGGTCATATATTTCGGCTCACACCGACAGGGACGGCAAGCTTATGAAAAAGATAAAGAAATGTCATACCTCTGCCAATTACTTGCAGGCTGTAAATCAAATCCTGTACTCAGCTTCCGGATGGAGCGATACACCTTTCAGGTAGTACCGTTGAGCTATACCTGGATCTATTACTGAACCAATAAATCCAGGTATGCCCCTAACTGCTGCCAAACATTTATTTAAATGCAAAGTTTCCTGAGCGGAAGACCGGGATCTCTTCACCTGAGGATTTTATTCCGGTAATCTCCAAATCGGCAGTACCTATCATAAAATCCACGTGCTCGAGAGAATCATTCACACCCCGCTCCTTCAAATCCATCTCACTCAATTCCGAAGCATCTTTAAAGCAGGGATAAGCCTTTCCTATAGCCAGGTGACAGGAGGCATTTTCATCAAAAAGTGTATTGTAAAATAAAACTTTGGAATTGGATATGGGTGAATCATACGGAACCAAAGCCACCTCACCCAGGTAATGTGAACCCTCATCGGTTTCAATAATATTTTTAAGAGCCTCATACCCTTTTTTTGCAGAAAAGTCCACGATCTTTCCATTCTCAAAGCTGATGGAGAAGTCCTCAATAAGGCTTCCGTTATAGTTCAGAGGCACCGAACTTACAACAATACCGTTGACTCCCGTATTGACGGGAAGTGTAAACACCTCTTCGGTCGGCATGTTTGGAATGAATACCTGCCCCTCGGGAGTATGCTCCGAGCCTGCAAGCCAGACATGGTTTTTGGGAAGCTCAACCTTCAGGGCAGTTCCAAGAGAATTTCTATAAACAAGATATTTAAAATCATTGGAATTTAAAAATTCCAGACTTCTGCTGAGATTCAACTTGTGTTCCTCCCACGCGGCAACAGGATCCGCCACATCTGCCCGGACCGATGTCAATATGGCATTCCAGAGCTTTTCTACGGCTTCTTTGCCTGATACTCCGGGGAAAACCTTTTTTGCCCATTCAATCGTTGGAACCGATATGACACACCATGGGTTTTTACTGCTCATCAGTCTGTTTGAATATTCCTTAAGAGCAGTACTTTTAGCTTTACTTGCCTTAGCAATGCGTTTTGAATCAACATCCTTCATAAGCTCGGGGTCGGAAGCTGAAATACTTAAAAACGCAGCTCCTTCCCTGGCATAGGACATGTATAGCTCTTTATTCCACTCCGGAAATTGTTCAAGTGCCTTTTCAGGCGCATTTACCAATCTGATTTTTGTAAAGAGCTCATCCCTCCAATTGATCACTACATCCCCGGCACCTGCATCATAGGCTGTCCGTGCAATCAACCTTGTAAAATCAGCACACTCGATGGGTGAATTAATGAATAAAACCTGATTCTTCTGAATGTTTATACCGGCTTTTACCACCAACTGTGCGTATTTTTTTATTAATTCATAATCCATTTTTGATCGATCCCTTTCCATAATTTTATATTTATCTATTGAAATTTTATCATAAATTATGTATGGGTCAGATAATTTTTTTCCCATACCTGAGAGGTATGGCAACCTTCCGGTTGAACACTGCAATGACCGGTCCCATGAAAAAGGCAGTTATAAGCGTTCCTATTCCTACGGTTGCACCAAGTAAATATCCGCATACGGTACAAATGAAATCCGAGCCGATTCTGCAAAATTGAAACCTGGCAACCTTCTTTTCGGACAGGATAAGTGCTACCGCATCATAAGTCGAAACTCCCAGATCACCTGTAAAGTATAAGGAAGAGCCAAAACACATGATAACTATTCCGATAATTAAAAACAGTATCTTGATTCCAAGTGCCGGATTCGGCATCCACGAGTCAAATAACCAGGATGAGAACTGTACCACATATCCCAATAAAAAAATATTTATAAAGGTTCCCAGACCAATTTTACGCCGGTCAACCAAAAATATTACGATTAACATTAGCAAATTTAAAATGGAATAAAAAGTTCCGTAACCCAGCGGTGTATACATTGAAATACCGTGAGCAAGCACCTGGAAGGGATCCATTCCAAAAGCTGAAAAATTGAACATGCCTATACTGAATCCCGCTATTAGAACACCGGATATTGTCATTATGATTCTTCTGTATTTCTCACTCATCTAAATTTCTCCCATTTAACTCCGAATTATTACTTTATATAAAATCAATTCCAATTCATATTATATTGATTACCCTCTATTGACAATGTATAACACGCCTCACGCCGGCTATTTTGCCACTTTTCTCTGTCGTCGTCCTTGCCTGCCTCAGCAAGACTGCGTCCATCCTCCTCGAAAATTGTCAAAATATCTCAGCGTGAGGTAGGTGATTTTTGAGTGAGATAATTGGCTTGCTGTTTCATGGGTTAACGGCCATAACAATTATAAACAAAAAGGTAGTCAAATACAACCTTCTGTTTTACCAGCCCAAATCATTGCGTATTTCCGCAGCAAGCTGATTTGCCATGAGTTCATGGGTTTTAACACTGGGATGCCAGTCCTCACCATAACCGTTTGTTCCATCCTGAACAGGGAATTCTATAAAATGAACCTTCACATCCCCTGAGGAATTTTTCTGAGCAACCACGGTATTTATAAAATCCCTTGCATTTGTCAGACCGTCTCCGTATAACATTGGCCCCAGAACACAGTAGATGTGGGCATCGGGATACTGGCTCCTGATTTTGGCTACAAAACCTGAATAAGCTGTTGTGAAGGCTGTTTTGTCGGGAGTTCCGGCACTGAAGTCATTGGTGCCCAGATTAATGACCACCGCCTGAGGAATCCATTTGCTTGAATCCCACACAGGGGTTGCACTGTAAGGAAGTATTCTTGAGTAAATTGAAGGAATCAGATCGGTTGTATCGCCGTTATAGTTCCGTATTACCCCTTTTCCCGACCAGCAGACAGTGACCGGATCAGCATTCAAAAGTCTTGCGGTCACGGCCCCGTACGCCAGGTATGCATTTTCATTTTTTGTTGTAAAGGATTGGTACTGACTTGTACCTTCATTTCCGTAACCGCAGGTTATCGAGTCTCCAATAAACTCAATCCGCCTGGAGGATGGGGCCGGAGGCTCCAAAAGACTTCCGCCTGTAACATTAAAGTCCAGGAATTGAACCTCTCCGACCCAGGCCTCTGTCCTTCTGACAAGTTCTATGGTATGATCACCTGCAGCCAGTCCGGATGCGAGAATAATTGGTGATGCTGATCCTGCCGGTACATTGACAGGCGCAAGGACGCTGCCGTCGATAATAACGTTGAACCAATTATCTCCTGTGGATTTCAAGGTGACACCAATGCCTGTACCTCTGAAATTGGCCTTTATGGCAGAACTGCTCCAAGCAGACTTCGGACCGGCAGGATCTCCGGTGTCAAAGCGTCCGATCAGTAGCACACCCGGGTTGACCGGATTTGGATTGTACGGCAGTGAATTGATTTTTCCCAGCAAGTATTGTTTCAATATGGCAAAATCCAATGAATCCACCGTATTATCAAGATTTAAATCCAAGGTTCCGATATACGTATGCTCCTGATCCATCAAGTATTGTCTGAACAATGCGAAATCCAGGGCATCCACGGCACCGTCACTGTTATAGTCACCGTATGCTGCCGCAGCATAGGCTGCGTACACATTTATGGGATTTTCCGACATTGCACTTTCCATAGAATTAACAGCAGCTGAGGGAATCATTAATGTCATAATCAAAATAAAAGTAAGAAAAATAAATGCTCCGGCTCTGCCCGACTTTCCTGTTCTTTTCATTACACGCACTCCTTTTTGTTCTGTTTATTGATTTACCATTTTCCAATGCTGATATATTTCATCTCCATCAGCAGCTAAAGACCATCGGCAGGATGATCTCCGATTGTTGTACCGGAGGGCGCAGCACGAATATATACAAAAAGGAGCAGGACCGTCAGATCATAGAAAAATATTTTATAAACTCAATATTTATATTGTAATTTTTATACAACACTGCAGGATGATTATATTATATTCTCAGTACAACAATCTGCATTTTTGCCGTATGTTTTTTTCATCTCCTTTCTTTCATATATAAGTCAATTATAAAATGTTAATTACTTCCAAATCAATATATTTTTATTTCATAACTGAAAAAGCTTTCTTGATATCGCATTTGTCTTATTTTGAAACAGCCTCTCATACCAGTTAAAGCTTAATGGTTCCCATTAATAAATCTTCATTACAGGAGCTTGTTCCAATATACATTTCATAATCCATGTGTTCAAGTTCCATTTGATTTGTTGTCTCATCAAAGTAGCACAGCTTCTCAACAGGGCAGGAAATATTTACATACTTTTCCTCACCCGGCTTCAGTGTTACTCTGGTAAACCCTCTGAGAACCTTTACCGGCCTGTCTATGGAAGAATTCCTGAAACCGGCATACAGCTGGACAACCTCGGTCCCTTCCATATTTCCGTTATTCTTTATCCTGCAGTAAGCACTTACATTATTGCCCTCTGCTTTGAAAGAGGCATTTGATAAACTGAAAGTGGTATAAGACATTCCAAAGCCGTATGGCAGAAGCGGTTTAACTCCTTCTTTGTCAAGCTTTGCGTAACCATGATAATAATCATAATATTGTGAGGTTGTATCCCACTCAACCTTTGGCAGGTCACTTTCTCTATAAGGAAGAACAAACGGGAGCTTTCCGCTTGGATTGACATCACCGAATAAAATTTCAGCCAGAGCCCTTCCGCCTTCCATTCCCGGATAATACGCCATGAGTATTGAACTGACACATTCCTTCCACTCTGTTATCATTATCATGTTTCCGCCCATCAATACTGCTGCCGAATTACTGTTTACGGGTCCTACGGCCTTGATCAGGTCAATCTCGTTCGGGTGGAGTCCCAATGAAAATCTGCGGTCTCCTCCCATAGTGCCTGTATATCCTTCTGCTTCATCCTCTGAAACAAATTCACCTTCATCGTTATGATCATAACCTACGACAAATATAACTGCATCTGCTTCCCTGGCAAGCGCTTTGGCCTTTTCAAAATCATCACCTCTGTCATAGGTAATCTGTGTTTCGGGAGAAACCAGTTGAAGCCCCTGAACAGGTGAAATGACATATGGGGGACGTACCCAGCTGGAGCCATGGTCTCCTATAGGCTCCAGTTCGCCCAGTGCTCCTAGTACCAACAAATTCCTTACCTGCTTTTTATTAAACGGAAGGACATTGTCTTTGTTCCGGAGCAGAGTTATTCCCTTTCTTGCACTTTCCAGAGCAAGTGCGATATGTTCCTCGCATGCCAGCACCGACTGGTCTGCAGCTGTTTTATGTCCACCGGTAAATGCCAGCAGAGTGCGGATTATACGCAAAGCCGCATCATTTACCCTCTCTTCGGGTACCAGGCCTTCCTTCACTGCCTTGACAAGTTTATCCCCAAAATACATGGTATGTGCCATCTCAATGTCCTGGCCGCCGTTTGCCGCTTCAACGGTATCCTTTACACCCCAGTAGAAGTCACTCATGACAAAGCCGTCGAATCCCCATTCTTCCTTCAGTACTTCGTTGAGAAGATAATTGTGATGGCCGCACTGAGTACCCTTGTACAGGTTGTAGGAACTCATTACACTGGCAGCTCCGGCGTCAATGCAATCCTTAAAGTGTGCAAGGTAAACCTCCCGCTCCGTTCTCCTGTCACACTCCACACTTACCTTGAAGCGGGAATTTTCCATCTGGTTAAAGGCGTAGTGTTTGATACAGGCGATTACATCCTCTTCCTGCACGCCGCGAACCAGTGCCGAGCCCATCTGTCCAAGATGAAAGGACTCTTCTCCGTAGGTCTCCTGACTTCTCCCCCAACCCGGATTGTAGGGCAGGTTTATGCAAACCCCTCCAAATAGATTGCCGCCGAAGGCTCTGATTTCCTTTCCTATGGCACGCCCTATCTTCTCTTCCAGCTCGGTGTCAAAGCTTGCTCCCCTTAACATGGATACAGGAAAGCAGGTGGTTTTGCCGTTTCCGCATACTACACCCCTGGGTCCGTCACAAAACAGCATGGGCGGAAGCCCCAAACGTTCAATACCGCCCGCCGGATATGGAAAATAATTATAATGCAGATTATCCGGATCTTTTTGTATGTTCGCCAATTCATCCTGCAGGTTTATCTGCCCGCTCATCAACCAAACCTTTTCTTCCAGAGTCAGGCCTTCCAGAATTGTTTCAGCCTTCTCCGTGAATCCTAAACGGTACTCCTTGTTATACTTCATCTCATATCCTCCTTAAAAAATCATCTGATATATTTAAATATAGCTTCAATTTCATAAACTGGCTCGCAATATATTAACACGATATGGACATACATTGCTGTGCAGTGGTATATTTAAAATATGGCAGTAAAGTCAAATAAGCATTAAAAAACCGGGTATGGGAGGTAATTCATGTACCCCTATTACGAGACAATAAGTACCAGAGAACCCTACGGTTTCACCATAATATTTGAAGAAAATTTTACTTTTCCTCCTCACCTTCATTCCCACCTGGAGTTTGTCTATATTCTTGAAGGTGAAGTTACGGTTTCGATAAACGACATCAGAAGGGACTTGGAAAAGGGCGATATTGCAGTATGTTTTCCAAATGATATCCATAGTTACAGCAGCAGTGCCGAATCAAAATTAATGATACTTATTTTTTCCCAGGATATTATCAGAGGATATTTGAGCGAACGGACCGGCAAGACTCTGGATTACCCTTTTTTTGAAAAAGGGTCTTTCGGTGACGATATTAATACCTTGCTTGACATGATTATTGCCGAAAGTTCAGGCGATAGAAATGAGTATGTTGTTAAAGGCCTGTTATATACCATTTTCGGCAAGCTGGACAAGATTTTTGCATTTAAGGACGGCAGACAGCTGCATGACACTACAATTCAAAAACTCCTCAGATATATAGGCAGCCATTTCAGCGAGAATATTACACTGGATAGTATTGCAAAAGATCTGGGCTTCAGTAAATTTCACATATCACGTCTGTTTAACAGTAAGATCGGAGAACAGTTTAATGATTATGTAAATAAACTTCGCGTCAACATGGCCCAGAGCCTGTTAACAGGAACAGACTTCAGTATTTCAACCATAGCACTGGAGTGCGGTTTTGAAAGTATAAGAAATTTCAACAGAGTATTTAAGGCATACAGCAGTATGACCCCTAAAGAATTCAGAATTCAATTTATTGAGAGGAGACACGTGCATGAATAAAGTACTGGTGCTTATAATAATTTTAGGACTGCTCAGCGGGTATGCTCCGGCACCTGTAAGCCATAATAACGAAGCCGCATCTAAAATAATTAATTTGAAGGAAAAAACCGTTTCTTCGAATAAAATTGATATTGATAAGGATACTCAGCTTGAGGAGGTTCAAATTGTTCTTGATAATGGATACTTTACCGAAGATAACGAAATGTGGTCCGGAAACGGGCCTAAATGGGTCGGCAAATTTTCTTTCAAAGTATTAAAGAACGGTAAAATAATATTTTCAGAATCAATTAATAAGCTAATGGGAGCCAGTGAAGAGATATTCCTGTATTCCCCTGAATTTAAACTCTGTTTTAATGATTACAATAAAGATGGACAATTGGATTTTACCGTCAGCCAATATTTTTCTTCAAACGGGAGCGAGGTTTATCTATTCTCCATTGATAAAGCAGGTAAAATAAAACCGCTTGAAATCGAAAATAAAACGTCCTTCTTTACCTCTCCCCGTATTATTGAGAACAGCCTTCAACTGGACTTTGAAGGCAGTCAGATTGCCGTTTGGTATTATGATAACGTTGAAGGAGTCTATTTTACTGATCTTTACGGTTGGGATGAACTAAAAAACAAGTTCGTGCTCATCAGGCAGGAGAAGGAGGAGCCCTGAGAATCAGCAAGCTATGATTTCCTTAATCACGAATTCTTTTCCGCAAAGAATCTCCCAGTCGGTACTGCCGCATTTAGGGCATTTGCTGCTGTTTTCAACAAGTCTGAATACCTTGCTGCACTTTGTACAAATGGCATTGCCGGGCAGGATTTCTATTTTTAATTTGGTATCCTGCAATAAAGTACCGTCAACGGCAGCAGGATAACAAGCCTCAATGTATCTTGGAATCATTGAAGACAGTTCACCGACCTGGATAACCAATGTATCAATTTTTGTCAATCCGCTGCTTTTTGCAAAGTTCTCAACTGTCTTTATAACTTCAAGTACAACTCCCAATTCGTGCATTGACTTACCCTCCCGGCATGTGATATAAACCAGCCGGGATAACCGCTCCCGGCCGGCCGTATTTGTTCTCTACTTTCCTTTGCCCGTGCTTTGACCTGCAAAAACAGCTTTAAAGGACCGCTTTACTTT
The DNA here is from genome assembly GCA_023392075.1 of Bacillota bacterium. GTDB lineage: Bacteria > Bacillota > Clostridia > Acetivibrionales > DSM-1351 > Ruminiclostridium. Next base: position 9,541 of record JAEVZU010000275.1, read on the forward strand.
TTTCACGGCAATCCTTCCCTGCCTTTTGATGACATGCTTTATGACAATCGGTTTCATTTTATTGAACTCAACACCCGGGCTGTCATATTTCCTTACCAGTGATATCGCGTCAAATTTGCACTTGGTTGTACAGACACCGCAGCCAACACACTGATAGTCGTCAACAACCACAGCGCCGCAGCCAAGACAGCGTTCTGTCTCCTTTTTGATCTGCTCTTCGCTAAAGGTCTGTCGCAAGTCCTCAAAGGTCTCTTTGGATTTACTTCCGTCTATGTGCAGAGCTTTTTGCCTTGGCAAACGGTCATAGCCTTCAAGGTTCAACTGTTCCTTGTCGAGTGCATGATATTCCCTCTCCCGGCTTATTGTCAAATTATCCCCGTTTACATACCGGTGAATTGAAACGGCGCCCTGTTTTCCCAGGGCTATTGCATCTATGGCAAATTTAGGGCCGGTCAAGGCATCTCCGCCTGCAAATATATCCGGCTGACCTGTCTGGAAAGTCATTGGATGGGCTTTTACCGTTCTATTGGGATTCAATTCCACAGCCGAATCTTTTAACAGGTCTCCCCATTCTATGGCCTGACCTATTGAAATTAAAACGTTGCAGGTCCGGACAACAGCAGTATCATTTTCATCAAAAACAGGATTGAACTTGCCGTTTTTGTCGAAGACCGATATGCATTTCCTGAATTCCACACCGGAAACTCTTCCGTTTTCCGTAAGAATCCTCTTTGGACCCCAGGAATTGTTTATGAAAATTCCTTCCGACAGGGCTTCTTCGATTTCTTCATCAAGAGCAGGCATCTCACTGCGGCTTTCAAGGCAGTACATATCCACCCGGGCTGCTCCTGTTCTGGCAGCAGTTCTTGCCACGTCAACGGCAACATTTCCTCCGCCGATAACTATGGTTGGCCCCTCCAGCTTCAAAGCATCACCGAGATTTACCCTCCTTAAGAATTCAACACCGGTCATGGCCCCTTCGGAAGCCTCTCCTTCCAGGTTCAAACCTCTGCCTGCCTTGGCACCTATTGCCGCATAGAATGCCTTATAGCCCTGGCTTCTGAGTCCGGGTATTGTAACATCCCGTCCCACCTCGACACCGGTCCTGAATTCAACACCTATTTGTTTCAAAACATCTATCTCGGCATTGACTACTTCCTTACCCAATCTGAAGGATGGAATCCCCAGTGTCAGCATCCCTCCCGGTATACTCTCCTTTTCAAATACGGTGACCTGGTAACCGTCGGCTGCCAGGAAATAGGCACAGGACAGTCCGGCAGGCCCGGCTCCGATAACAGCTATCTTTATTTGCCTGTCTGCTTTCCTTTCAGGAATATACCTGTGTTCTGCCTTTAAGTCCTGATCGGCGATAAATTTTTTGATTTCATCCACGGCGAGCGGCTCGTCAACACCTGCCCTTGTACAGGCTGACTCGCAGTTTCTGGGGCAGATACGTCCGCAGACGGCAGGAAAAGGATTTTCTTTTTTTATGAGTTCCAAGGCCTCCCTGTATCTTCCCTGGGATGCCATTTTGATATAGCCTTGAATGGCTATATGTGCCGGACATTCCGATTTGCACGGGCTGGTGCCGTCCTCGGTAACCACCTTCCTGTGCCGGTAATCGGGATCCCACCTGTCCGGTCCCCACGCTGTATCATAAGGTGTGTCTTTCTCCTGAACCGCATCAGATTTATGCTCCCTGCACAGATTTTCACCCAGCCTCAATGCATTTACCTGGCAGTTTTCTACACATTCACCGCAGGCAACACACTTGTCCCTGTCCACCTTGGCCGTATAGTTTGACCTTGAAAAATCAGGGTTTCTATACAGGTTGGCATTTCTCAGGCCAAAGCAGGAACAGCCGCAGCAGTTGCAAATGGCAAGGGCCTTCCCCGGGCCTGACAGATTTGGTATCTGATGAGCCAGACCTTCTCTTTCAGCCTGTTTACAGATGGCTATTGCCTCTTCCCTTGTAATTTGCCTGCCCCTTCCGGTGCGAATATAGAAATCGGCGGCAGGTCCCAGCTGGATGCACATTTCCTCAATAGTATGGCCGCAGCCCTGTCCCATAACCCTCATGGAGGTGCGGCATGCACAGTCTGTAACCGAGAAAATCTCATGTTTATTGAGCAGCTCGGTAATTTCCTCATAAGAGGCTTTTCTTGTGTCGGCTTCAATGGCACTGTCAATGGGGATAACCCTCATAACTCCCATCCCTACCGGGAGGTTTCCTGCCAGCACCACACCCAGTTTTCTTGTGTATTCTTCAAAGCACTCTGCAATAACAGGATACTTTGCAACATTTTCCTTGTTTGCAACCATGTACTCCATTACACCCGGAACGAAAAGCTCCAGAAAATATTTATCCTCGCCATTCTCTTTTTCAAACTTTACCGATCCGTCTACAGCCATCCTGTATAATATTTTTTCCACCTCGGCTTCGGGTTTCCGGCAGAGAGCAGCCACTTCCCCGATGCTCCTGGGTTTCCGTACTTCAAGGCACAGTGCCACTTCAGCCATTTCGTCGGTGGTAACCGGCTCAAGTATCTTATATTCCGGGTCTGTGGGCTTGACTTTTATCAGCCCGCCTGTAACACCCCCGTTAATCTTATTTGCCAGCTCCAAAACTTTTTGTTTTACCATCTCAATTACCCCCTGCCTTCCAATTCTTCACCTGTTCACGTATCCAGCCTGCCCACCCGGCCATTCCCTCTCCTGTCTTTGCCGAGACGGGTATAACCTTTATATCCGGGTTCAATTTTTTTACACGTGCTTTCACTGCCTCAAAGTCAAAATTAAAATAATCTTTGGCATCTATTTTATTGATCAGTAAAACATCCGCAACAGAAAACATCAAAGGATATTTGAGCGGCTTGTCGTCACCCTCGGGCACACTTAAAATCATGGCGTTCCTTATGGCTCCGGTGTCAAATTCCGCAGGGCAGATCAAATTTCCTATATTCTCCAGGATAACAAGGTCCAGGCCCTCTGCCCCAAGCCCGTTAAAGCCCTGTCTGGTCATATCGGCATCCAGATGGCACATCCCCCCGGTATGCAGCTGTATTACCTTTGTACCTGCACCTGCCACGGTACCGGCATCCACATCGGAATCAATATCGGCCTCCAGCACTCCTATTTTCATTTCTTCCCTCAAGGCTTCTATGGTTCTGAGAATTGTTGTTGTCTTGCCTGAACCGGGAGATGACATTAAATTCAGCAAAAAAATCTTTTTCTTTTTCAATTCCTCCCGGAACAAATCTGCCTGACGGTTGTTGTCTTCATAAATACTTTTCTTTATCTCGATAACTTTATATTGTTCCATTGCATCACCACCTCATTAAGCCTGCTCTGCCGGCAATTTTACAGCTTGGGGCAGTTTTACCTCTGCAAGTGACTTTATTTCCTTATACTGTTTCAAATCCGTATAGAGCTCTCCAAGATACGGATTTTTCCTTGCCCTGACCACTTTGTAAATCATGTAGGCAAAAACGGCTATATTGGAAGCCAATGCAGCTATGCTGAAGGCGTACAACGGCGCTTCACTATAAGAGGACGCCACAGCAAAGGCACCTTTATCAATAAATGCGGGAAAAGTCTGTGCAAACATGCACCAGATGGCAAGCGTCTGAGCGCGGTGCTGAAGCCATGCTCCCTTTCCGACGGTAAAGGAGCAAAGTGTGGCTGCCAGAAGGAGAGCGAAACCGCAATACCAGGCGTGGCCCGGCAGGCAGTTGTATGTATAATCAAAATTCCACAGGTCATAGGCTATTATCCAGAACCACAGCATGTCGGGCCACAGCATATCCCTGCTGCCGTCCTTTGCAGTCTTCTTTCGGATGCATATCCCCAACCAGCCGGTTATGGTTATGATATTCAGGATACCTGCTAACCCGTTCATGAAATTCCAGGGTCCTCCAAGAACATACATTGCTTCATCGGCCAGTGTTCCTCCACCGCGGTATTGGATTCCCACCTGGAAATCACGCAATACAGCCTCGAGTATGTTTATGGCCAGAATCAGGGGCGGAAAACATAAAGCCCATTTCTTATCGGATAATCTCCATTCCTTACCGGTATGTTTGTTTTTGAAACTGACATGTCTGATGCACCAGAAGCCGATACAACCGGCTGTAGAAGAGTAAACCTTGGCCAGGTGGAACCAGTCGGTATAGGTTGTATCACTTAATACAGTAAACCAAAGAATTGACAGGATCAGAGGTAAAATTACAAAACTTGCAAATCCAACATATTTCCATCTCCGTGCTGCTTCATTGAAGCCAAACAGTACCGCAAAGACAATTATCCAGACACCCCATACGCCTAATGCCGTTGCACCGTCTGCATAGTTGAACACAAACATACTATAACCCCCAATTTTATTAATTTTTAGAATTACTTCAAATTCATTGTATAATTTCATCCAAATACTGTTCAATAGACAAAAAAAAGAAAGTGTCTATTTCACACTTTCTTTCACCCGCCATTTTTTCATTGTACCTCCATAAATTTCTTTTCATTAAATATAGAGAAAAGTATCAGGATATTCACAACCCAAACTGGAATATTATTTTGCAAAAATTCCATTATCATATGGTTTCCTTTAAAAAGTTAACCCTATACGGTAATTTACCTTGTTGACATTTTTTACCATATATTATAATATATGTATGGATTTATATTTCGTTAATTCAAAGGATTGGGTTGAATTGCTATTAAAGTTTTAAGTGTAAAAAAGGGTTATTGATAAAAATTGAAAGGGGGAGTACTAAAAATGAATACAAAAAGAAAGTTGTCTAAAAAACTTTGTATTATTCTTTCATTATCTCTTTTAATGTTGGTATTTTGCTCTGTCAATACTTCCGCAGCTACAACATATGCAGTTGAAAAAAACTATGCTGGAGATTATTCCGGATCGCGTGCTATGCTTCAGACATACATTAATAATCTGAGTCAAACTATAGTCGTCAACGGTGTTACGCTAAGGTATAGCGGTTATTATACCGAAAGCTCGACTGTTTTGTATCAATACCCATACAGCAGTAATTACTGCTATATGTATACCTGGCGATTCATTTATACTGACTAGTATTAGGTATCTTATTTATAAATGCTTTACATTTAACTACTTTCAAAGTTTGCCAATTTGACTTAATTTATTAAGGCCTCCTTTACGGGAGGCCTATTTTTGATCATACTTTTTGTCAGGCTTTACCCATTTTACTGTCTTCCGCAAAGGCTGCAACTGAACGAGGGATGCTCCCCGTTATCATAACAAGCAGCTTTTTGAGTATGAGCTCGGGCTCTTCTTCCATTCCTTCATTTACCCATTCCATCATCAACCCGTTGAACACATGCCTGTAAAAGTTTACAATGAACCTTTTGTCATTATCCTTTAATTCCACTTTGAGTTTGACGATGCACTCTTCGACTACATCATCCAGCAGCCTGTTGGAGATATTTATAAAAAAGGTATTTGCCTCGGACCTGTACGAAGAATAATATACATGCAGTATCATCTTTGAATTTCTTTTCAGATAATTCATTGTAGCCAGAAATCCGCCGCTCCACGTATCAAAGGTCCTGTTCTGAGCAATTTCCCTTGTAATTTCTTCATAAAATACAAATTTAAAGATATCAAAAATGTCGTTAAAATGATTGTAAAAAGTTTGCCTGTTTAAATCACAGTGTTCACAAATTCCCTTTACTGTGATCTTGTCTATGGATCTGGTTTTAATAATTTGTTTAAATGAATCAGCTATTGCAGCTTTGGCGGTCTGCTTCATAGATTTCTCCTTTATCTGAAAACTATAGTTTTTCAGTTTCATTTAAGCATCCATTCAGCCGGACTGTTCCGTCATCCTTTAACTATTCAGCCAGTTGTTTATAAATATTAGTATAATACATAATCCAATAAAGGACAAATATGGAAATGGGACAATTTGTTCAGTTCAATTTGCTGAGTTATTTTCCCAGTTGTTAATTATATTTTTGATTCTGTCCACCAGCATGGAAAAGGCAACATTGTTCATTCCGCCCTCGGGAATGATAACGTCCGCATTCTTTTTGCTGGGCTCTATAAAGGCCTCATGCATGGGCTTTACAGTATTCAGGTACTGGTTGACCACCGAGTCAAGATTCCTGCCTCTTTCGTGGATATCCCTCATGAGCCTTCTCGCCAGCCTGATATCGGCATCTGTATCGACAAATACCTTGATATCCATCAAATCGGCCAGCTCCTGGTTCTCAAAAATTAAAATACCTTCCAGTATAATGACACATTTGGGCTCCTCCCTGACGGTTTCTTCCAGCCTTCTGTACTCGACAAAAGAGTAAGTGGGCCTTTCCACGGGTTCAAACCTCTTAAGCTGTTTTAACTGTTCGATCAGAAGTTTTGAGTCAAAAGCATCGGGATGGTCGAAATTAAGCAGTTTTCTTTCTTCATAGGAAAGATTATCAAAGGAATTATAATAATAATCCTGGCACAGCAGAACTACATTGTCACCAAAGGTAGCTTTCAGTCTTTTGGCAAGAGTGGTCTTGCCGGAACCGGTACCACCCGCTATTCCGATAAGTACAGCATGATTCATGTCGATTCTCCAAATCTTTTGTTATGAGCTTTCCTCAAGATTATACCACTGTTTTTTCCCGGCCTCAAGGAAGTATGCTTTACGTCGGTCATATATATTTTACAGAAAGCAAAAGCCGCACCCTGTGCGGCATTCCACTTTATTGCGTCTCTTGGGGACAGGACAAACTATCTGATTTCCGCCACTTTGATTTTTTGAGGTCCCTTTCCAATACCCTCAAAAGGCCCTGCAGTCATCATTCCTGCCTTACGTATATTTCCAAAGAAATCCTTTTCTATGCACAGAGGTGTTCCGTCGGAATTTTCGAAAGGTACTTCAGGTTCAAAAGCAATTCCCAGCAAGTCTGTGGTAACGGTAACAGTTTCAACCTCTGCCAATTTATCCTCAAAATCAAAGGTTACGTAAACATTACCGCCTTCGGTCACTATATTTACCAATGGCTTTATATAATTACAGACCAGAGAATTTTTCTCTTTTCTATATGGTTTTGCATCATAAAAGTAAAGGTTGGAGCCGCAGTACATAGGAAGCCGGACATTTGCGAATTCATCCACCGTACGCAGGCCCTTGTTCCAGGTTTC
>JAEVZU010000286.1 GCA_023392075.1 Bacillota bacterium
GTCTGCTGGCTTTCATCGCTTGTAATGGGTCCCACATCAGAGCCCGTGACTTTTAAAAACACTACTGCTCCGATCAGAAGAATCAAAACAATAACACTTAAATCAACAATGTTTATCAGTCCGAATAATTTTCCCTTTTCATTAACAATCTTCATTTCTACTACTCTCCTTATGGTTATATATTTTTTAGAATAACTAATATTTCAAAAGTTTAGTCATTCCTATTTAAAATTCTTCCGAATTTCCTTCAAAAGAATATTAAACCTTATTTTTATAATGATATTTATACAATATCAGCAGTTTCTTTACAAACAGTTTGAAGCCGGTAGTTGATAAGCTGGGCCTGTACTCGCAGATCAGCCGGGGCGGAACTTTTGCCAGGAAATCCTTATCGGGGGCTTCTCCTGAAATCAGCTTCTGGTATGTACAGAAAATTGCTATTGAGGGTAATTTGTATCCCTCTATGACATTCAGGATTTTTTGCCTGTCATATTTATCTTGTATGGGTACGGAGTTAATCCAGGTGACAATGTCCTTCCACAGTCCGATTTCAGGTGACCTGTCAGGTAAATAGGACAGGGAATTGGGGCGCTGCCTGTAAAGAGCAAGAATTTCCCTGACACAGCAGAAGCTGCTCAGGTACATCAGCTTGCAGAAGAACTCCATGTCTTCGCTCCAATTCAGTCCAGGCCTGAATTCTATTTTATTATCTGTTACAACAGACTTTTTAATAACAACGGTGCTTGTCCAGACAGATACCTTTTCCTGGATCACCCGGGCTAATATACTGCCTTCTAAATACCGCTCCGGGAAAACTTTACCCATTTCATCACCGCAGAACATCTGATAACCGCAGTAACAAGCCTCCATACCGGTTGCTTTTATCCTGTTCATCTGCTTCTCCAGCTTATCGGGCTTCCATAAATCATCGCTGTCCAGAAAGGCCAGGTACTCACCGGAGGAATTTGCAACCGCATTATTTCTTGCGGCCGAGACTCCCTGATTTTCCTGATATATATATTTGACTCTGGAATCATCCCTTTGCATGGCCTGTACAAGCGCAGCGCTGTCATCCTTGCTGCCGTCGTCCACTATAATTACTTCAAGCTCGCTGTAAGTTTGAGCCAATACGCTTTTTACCGTCTGTTCAATAAAGTCTCTGGTATTATACATCGGTATAATTACCGAAATCAATGGTGAACTGTTCATTATACCTACTCCCGTATATTTCTCCCGTATATTTTTATGGTTAGTTTAGCATCTCGATTTTGAGATGTCAATTTCAGGGCAGGACTTAACAAAAATTTAAGCTTTTCTTAAGACAATCCCCGCAAGCTTTTTAGGAATACGCAGACACTTATTCCATAAGAGTTCGGCTTGTGAAGGAGGTTTTAAAAACCTGTCCTGAAGAGAGGCAAAATCTGATGTGGCAAGTTGGCTGAAAAACCTACTTCTAAGCTTATTCGGGCCGGATGGTCCTGTAAGACTGGGGTTCTCCTTCACAGCCGCCGGCAAATCGGCCTCATGGATTACCAGCTCCTCACGGCATGCTTCAAGCAGTTCAGCTCCCCTGGGGGAATTAGCCAGAATAAGGGAGGTTCCCTTATCGTCATCCAGCTGGGGCTTGTATTTTTCAACACCCCAGAAGTCAGCCAGAGTAATGTCCGACTGCCTTTGAACAGAAGCATATTTACAGCTGTGACAGGAAGGCCTCAGGTACATATTTGTTATAAAGCCTCTCATATAAGGATCTGTCTTGAAATCGGCCAGCATATGCCTTCCGTTTTTAAAGAGAACACTTATATTATAATTCTTCCAGCCTTTGGATTTGTTACGGAAATTAAAATTTTCTATTCCAGCTTCGTTAATTTTTTCAAGGTGGGCTTTATAGCGCTCAAATACACCGGGAGAAGGGACTCCATGACAAACGCAGTCGCAGGTGCAGAGCCCGGAATAGCTTTTGCCCAAAAAAGAATAAAGCCCGCTTACCTGACAGGGAGTGCCTGAAAACAGTACTTTTCTGCCGTCCTTCAATAAAGCCCTGACCTCCTTGTAGCTGTCGCCGATCGTACTCTGAGTGTATTTTGAACCCTGCAGTCTCCGGAGATGCTCATGAGACTCCACACCGGTATGAACTGCTTTGAGATTTTCATTGAAGGCTGCTCCAAAAACAACTCCGCCCTGGTTGAGTATTTGTTTGGACAGCGCGGAAAAAACTCCTCCCGAGGTACTAGCCATACGGACTTCCTCGTCTTTGTTCCAAACGGCATATATTTTAGGATATGTCTGATCAGGCACTTTAATGTCCTTATAAATCGGACAGGCTTTTCTGCATAATCCACAATCGGTACATTTGGACTGATCGATTTCAGGATACCCAAAACCCTCATTATCCTCTTTAAATGATATAGCCCCTGAAGGGCATATCTGAACACAGGAGGCGCAGCCATAACAATTATTTTTATTATCGAATACCGAATTCATTTTGAGCCTCCATTCCGGTTTTTCAAATTTTTTACCTCTTTACATGCTTAAGTATTCCCATAACGGGGCCCATGAATAAACTTTTTTCATATGAATTCATACCTATGGTCCACACCGCAGTGCCGTAAACAAGAGTGAAAAGCACACCCTTCACCGCCAATCCCAGCCAGCCGCCCACAGGGATATACAAAAGAGCGATACCAACCATAACGCTCAGGACCATGGCAGGCAGAAGCCTGCTGAATACTTCCCTGAAAAATCTGGGTATGTTCAAACCCACTTTTCTTTTATAGTAAATATTAATAATGATTATATTACCTATTATAAGCGATATGGAGGTTCCGACCACAGCGCCGATCATACCGATCTCTTTTGTGAGCAGTATGCTTATTCCCAGGTTTACAATAGAAATTATCAGATACATAATTGATCTGAAGGCGTGAAGATTCTTGGCCTGAAGGATTGATATCCCCACATTTTGAATCAGCGGTATGGTGAGAGGAACCATGGCAATGAGTGCAATATTATATACCTCGATGCAGTCTGCGCCTGCCCAGAGTATCACAAAAGGCTTGCCTAACAGGATAAAGCCTGACAGTATAAACCCCATAACTATAAATTGAATCCGGCCGGTTTTTATGAAAAGGTTGTCCAGTTCCTCTGCGGGTGCGTTGTCCACACACATCTGAGTGGCCCTCGGCAGGAAAACTCCTGAAATTGCAGTGGAGAAATTCATATAATATCCGGGGAACTGCATACCCAGGCCGAAAATAGCTACAGGCACCGCTCCGTAGAATATGCCTACTACAAGCTGACCCAATCTCCAGTAAACCTGATCCACTATCATATTTATAAAGACAAATACCGAAAACATAAGGATTTCCTTGACAAAGGACCAGTTATGGTGCCGGAACCTGACCTTTATTTTCATTTTGGCAAATACAAACCACATGTTGACCATCAACAGCAATACGTTTAATATTGTGTCCACCACAACGATAGAAAAAGCCTTGTAGCCCATGAGAAGCAGGATAATTATGGCAAGCGGCCGGGCGATGACCCTCACTATGGTAATGGCTCTTGGGAAGACAAACTTTTCATAGCCCGACATTATGGCGGTAAAGGCGTTCAGAAACAATGTCAGGCCAATGTTTACAATCAGCACCTCAAACATTTTGCGTGCGGTATCCAGCTCGGCCGCGGTGAGTGAATTGCCGAAAATAGAAGGCAGTACGGGCAGCATTCCCATACCGATTCCCACTGCAGCTACAGTCAAAACTGCATAAATCAGGAAGGCCAGGGACAGGAAGCCCTGCTCACCCTGTTTGTCGTTTTGTGCTCTGTACTTTGCAACATACCGGGTGATAGTATTCCCAAGACCAAAATCCAAAACAGCCATATAGCCCACGAAGGCTCCAATCAGAGTGTACAGGCCGTATTCGGATTTGCCCAGCGTTGTGAGCAGGAAAGGGGTAAAAGCAAGGTTTATCAAATTGGACAACAGTATATTTGTATATGAAAGGGCAGCGCCCCACTTTAATTCATTTATCTTCATTAGTTTTACCTTTTGTTTTTCATGTTAATGTTATTACAGATTTAACAGTTTTCTTACCGGAGCCCCGGCAGAATAAGCCCTTTCAATATAACCGGGCATGATATCGTTTAAATGTATCCGGATATGGTCGGCATCCTCTTTCAGAGCCTCATAGGCCTTTATTAACTGATCCTCCTGCTGAAGCTTCTGTACAGGAAGAATATATTTTTCCTCACTTCCGAAAATATCTTTTGCAATTCCCCTGGCTTTAACGGAATACCCGATAACAAGAGTTGGGACGCCTGTTGAATAGGCGGCTATGGTAGCATGAGTACGGGCGCCGATGAACAATTTGCAGCGGGAAATCAAAAATTTCAGCTCGGTACAGTTATAAGTGTCACCAATAAGTATTACCCTGCCGGTATTCTTGAACAATTCATACAGCTTTGACAGAGGAAGCATATCATTGTCATGCTCCCAGAGAACGTGCGGAATAAGGGCTATCCGGCATTCAGTGGTATCCAGGATATGCTGTATAAGCTTTGTATAGCTTTTGAAAACAATTCCTCCGCTGGTTTCGCTTTTCATAATGAGCGGACTGACATTTATTCCTATAGTATTTCCCTCTGCAAAGCCATCAGGAAGTTCGACCGTTTTTATGTCCAGCGTAAAGGCGGGATCGGGCAAAAGTATGGTATTTGTCAGGCCTTTGTCAATGAAGGCCTGATGGGTAATACTTTCTCTGGCAATAATCAGACTGTACTTTTTTAAGTCCTCCAGCATCTCTGCATTAATGGCTTCAGGGTCGACGGAGCAGCCCCAGAAAACTGTTTTGCTGCCCTTGCCGGCTGCTATGGTATTGGTGTAATAAATCCATCTTGGTATCCCGTAGCAGTAATTGTCTCCTCCGATGGAAAGGCAGAGTGTATCCCTGTCCAGATTTTCGGAGATATCCTTTTGGGAATAGGAAAAAAGAAAATCCTGTTTGAGTTTTAATTTCCTTAGCCCTGCATCAATAAGCCTTATGGGATGGATTCCCTTGTAACGCTTATAGGTGATAAAATTCAGCTTGAAATCAGGAGAGAGGAAATCAATGTCTTCCTGTACTCTGAAAGTTGCCAGGGATATATTTATATTATTCAGGTTCAATATTTTCAAAGTAGATCTCACAATGGCTTCACAGCCGTGGTTCCTGCTGCCTGCATGGGCATAAAGCAATAGTTTTTTCATAAACAACCTTTCTTTTGCAGCTATCTGCTCTTTTATACCTTGATCAGACAGTAAAAGTCTGATAATTAATTATACCCTTGAGTTTTCTGCTTTACAAGTTACAGGCGGAAAAGAAAAAAACGATTTGCCAACATTATGATTATTTTTATTTCAAAAATTACCGATATAGAATTATAAATAAGAATTTATTGCAGTGTTACATTTACAAGGATGTGTTTTTTTGTAATACTCAAATTATGGAGGACACATGTGGAAGTTATTTAACAGGAAAAAAAACGAACCCCAGCTGGATATAAAGGTTCTTATTAAAAATGATATATCTCTGCTGACTTTGGATGAGAGATGGAACGGTCTGTTTAAAAATATTGTTAAGACCGATGGAATAACGGAATGCGAGAATAATATCAAGGAACTGCTGAAAGAACAGTCAAGAGTTATAACAGAGTCCAAAGAGATAGCCGTTAAAAAGAAAGAGTGCATGGACAAAATAATAAAGCTTACTACCGAAGTGTTTGAAAATAACAATCAGGATGCTCAGACTGAAATGCAGGAATCTGAAAAGCAGATTGTCAGCATTAATAACCGGCTGACGGAGATCGAGGAAAGACTTGCAAACATTCCAAAGGAACTCAGGCAGGCAAACCTGGAACTGCTTGAGCAAACCGTAAAACTAGTGTATTTCTCCATAAGGGAAAATCAGCAGAGAGTTGCAGAACTTGACAGGGAAATAGCAGAAACAAAGGAAAAGCTCATTAAGCTGGTCGACGAGAGAGAATTAAGGGCTCAGGATGATACCGATACGTATTCATATTTCCACGACCTTTTGGGGGGAGATCAGCTCCAAAAGCTGGATGAAGTATATTTCAGCAGCAAAGAGTAAGACTAATTTTGTCTCCTGACTGTCTAGTAGTCTGTAACATCTAGAACGTATATTGTCCGGCGAGGAAAATTTTCTCAGGACAAGGCGGAGGAAGGAGGAATAATCGCTTTATTCCAACGAAGTACTGCGAAGCAGTGCTTTTCGACAACGCCGTCCTGGGGGAATTTAACCGCCGGCAATGTATGAATTTAGATGTTACAGACTACTACATAACGACTGATTATGGAAGGAGAGTTATTGTGAAAGCTGTTACAGGTGCCCAAATGGGCCAAATCGATAAATATTCCATTGAGAAGCTGGGGATTCCGGGAATGCTTCTGATGGAAAATGCCGCGTTGCAAATTGCCGCGCATGTGGAAGCTTATTTTGAACACAATCCCGGTTTGCCTAAAGATATTGTTATAGCGGCAGGAAAAGGCAATAACGCCGGAGATGCGTTTGCTGCCGCCAGACACCTGCATATCAAAGGCTGTAATTCCATAATATACTGTTTGTTTGACAAGTCCTGTCTTATAGGAGATGCCAGGCTGAATTTTGATATTGTTGAAAGGCTTGGGGTGCATATAAGGTTTTTAGACGAGACCACGGATATTGCCGGATTTATCAGTGAAGTCCGCAGGTCTCAGGCTGTCATAGACGGAATCTTTGGCACCGGCTTCAGAGGACGGGTAAAGGGTTACCTGGCAGGTGTAATAAATGCTGTAAATGAAAATTCAAAATATACTATTTCCATAGATATCGCATCCGGGATAGAAGCGGCTACAGGAAAGGTTCCCGGCAGTTGTATAAAAGCTGATGAAACTGTTACTTTTGAGCTGCCCAAGATCGGGCAGCTGGTTTATCCGGGAGCTTCATACACAGGAAAACTTGCTGTGGAAAGCATCGGCATGCCGGGTGAGTCAATTGGAAATATTCATGTGAATACTTATCTAACCGACCTTCAAACCGTAAAAAATATAATCCCTTCAAGAAGTGCTGAATTTAACAAGGGAAGCTGCGGCAAAGTTGCAGTTGTTACAGGTTCGCAGGGCATGGCCGGTTCAGGCTGCCTTGTTTCCAGGGCGAGTCTGAGAACGGGCTCAGGCCTGGTATATATCGGTGCGCCGGAAAGCATGCTTGCCATCTACCAGAGTGTTGTGCCGGAAGCGGTGGGAATAGGTCTGGCAGAGCAGAACGGGGTTCTTGACGGGAAAAGTGCCGAGAGTATACTCAACCTGATAAAAAAATGTGATGTCGCCGCCATCGGACCGGGTCTTTCTGCCAATGAGAGCATATACCATATTATTGATTCGGCCGCGGATGCAATGGAAGTACCCGCCGTCCTTGATGCAGATGCCTTAAATGCCCTGTCAAGGAATACGGGTATTTTCGGAAAGTTTAAGAAAGAGGTGGTAATCACTCCGCATCCCGGAGAGATGGCCAGACTGACAGGGCTTGATACAGCCTATATACAGGATAACAGGCTTGAAGTGGTCCGTAAATATTCCCAATTGTGGGGAGTAACTGTTGTGCTGAAGGGTGCAAAGACATTGACAGCCGACAGTAAAGGAACAGTGTACATCAACCCCACAGGCAATGCCGGCATGGCCACGGCGGGCAGCGGAGATTCACTTACCGGCATTATTTCATCGCTGATAGGACAGGGGGCAGGGGCCTTTGAGGCTGCCGTGGCAGGAGTGTTCATCCATGGACTGGCCGGAGATTTAGCCGCGGGACGGAAGGGACAGCACGGACTGACAGCCTCGGACATAGTGGAATGTATTCCGGCCGCCATTAAAAAGATAATTAAAAGCAAACAGCTGTTTTTGTAAGTTATTCCAAACCAGTTCCAATCAATCAGTGACATTAAACAAAAATAAACATATTATTATAGTATAGCTGTTTGAACAGTTATAAATATAGTGATAATATTTTATTGTCATTGTATGTTTTCAGTAAACAGAATTTGGTTATACTAGAGAGGGAAGTTATAAATGCACAGCTTTAACTTCGAGCATACATAGAAAGCGATGGATATTACATTGATAAATTCCGTATCCGGGGAAACCGGTAATAAAGTCAGTTACGGTTGAAATCCTCGCCGGGCAATATACGATTTAGATGTCACAGATCACTGGAGATACGGATTTGACTTAAAGGATTTTGGTCCGGAAAGCTAATGCACATGGAGGATAAAATGGAATATAAACTGAACAGGGCATGGGCCGAGATAAATCTTGACAATATTGCTCATAATATTCGTGAGATCAGAAGAATTACAAATAAAAATGCCGAGATCATGGGCGCTGTCAAGGCTGATGGATACGGACACGGAGTAATGGAGGTGGCAAGGACACTCCTGGAAAACGGAGTGACAAGACTTGCGGTATCAATGCTGGATGAGGCTATCCAGCTGCGGAAGCAGGGAATAAACGTACCTATACTTATTTTAGGCTATACCGATCCCATAAGGGCAAATGAGATTATTGAAAATGATGTGACTCAATCGGTTTTCAGCCATGAATTGGCACAGGCACTTTCAGATGAAGCAGTTAGGCTTGGGCAAAAGGTAAAGATTCATATAAAAATAGACACTGGAATGACAAGGATAGGGTTTTTACCTGGATACAGTGCAGTAAAAAATGTTGTAGAGATCAGCCGGCTGCCAAACATAATAATTGAAGGGTTATTTACTCACTTTGCAACAGCGGATGAGAAAAACAGAGAATTTACCTTAACACAGTTTGAACGTTTTATGAGTATTTGCTATGAGCTTCAGAGAATCGGAATACATATCCCAGTTAAGCATTGCGCTAACAGTGCAGGAATTATCGAATATCCTGAAATGCATCTAGATATGGTTCGTCCGGGTATCATACAATATGGATTATACCCTTCTGAAGAGGTAGATAAGACCAAAATTCTCCTAAAACCTGCAATGACATTAAAAGCTAATGTAATTCTTGAAAAAGAGGTTGAAAAGGATACATCAATAAGCTATGGAAGAATATTTACAACAGACAGGACATCCCGGATTGCCACTATTCCTATTGGGTATGCCGACGGCTATACACGGCTGCTGAGCAATAAGGGAAAGGTGCTTATACATGGTCAGTACGCTCCAGTCGTTGGCAGGATCTGTATGGACCAGTGCATGGTGGATGTGACGGATCTGACTGAGAAGGTTGAGGTCGGAGATGAGGTCGTACTTATTGGTGTTCAGGGAGACAATGCGATTACCGCAGAAGATGTAGCCGATTCCATTGGTACGATTAATTATGAACTTGTTTGTATTATCGGAAAGAGAATACCGAGAGCCTTTATAAAAGATGGAAAGATTTCGAAAATTCTGAATTACTTGATATGAGCGGGTTTCAAGAACATAGTAACATAAACTTAATTTGACCCGGTATTTGGTGGAGGGTTATAATATTCCTGTACGTGTTTATATATTTTGCATCTATACCCTCTATTGACAATGTACAATACGTTTTTGAGTGGTCAATTTGCCCTGTGGCTGCGTTAAAGCCGCTTGCAAGGCACAAAGCCTTACTGCACGCCGTTTGCCTTGCCGCAAGCCAAATTATCT
>JAEVZU010000018.1 GCA_023392075.1 Bacillota bacterium
TCTATATTCTCATGGACATTATATCCGGCAATTCTATGACAGGCAAGTCCGTCAGCTTTTGGACTTTATGTTCTGGCTGTAACAATATATGACCTGTACAGGCAGGAGCTACAGCTGACCAAAGACGCCACTTTAAGGTACATGCACAGGTATCAGATGTTCCAATATCGGTTTTTAAGTCAGAGCATGCTTGCTGGATTTAATATAGCCGGGTTACAAAGGCTGCAACTATATGCCCCTTTTGCCTCCTTCTGGCTCAACGGCTTGAAATCTCTATTTTATATAGTAGATATGGTTATGGAAGTAAAAATTGATGAATACTGGGGTGCTGATTTTACATGTACTGGAATTGATGAAAGTTTAAATAGTATAGTTACTAAGGCATGCAGTTTTAGACTGATGAGACCTTTCTCCTTAAACGTATAAGATATTTGAACTATGCAAGAGTGCTAATGTTGAAAGAATGGAGAGTTATCTTATGAGGGATAAACTTGTTAAAAAAAATAGTCAAAAAACAAAAAGTCCATTTATCATATCACTTATGTATTACTTTATGGGTACCCTTTTCCTGTTGTTTATAATTACATTAATATATTCACGAATAGGAGATATTGGCAAATTTATTTCAATACTTATTTTGCTTTGCATAGCTTGCGGCATAAGCTTTTTTGTGGGATATAAAAAGAAAAAATGGTAACTTGGTAATAAGTATAACTAATTTTACAATCATATTTCAATAAATCAATTTGTTTTTAATGTGACAAACTAAGCAAAGTTGATGAAAGCCATACTAGGTGAGCTTTGGGATAATACTTAAATAAAGCAGCACCTATGAACATTCTGAGGGTGGTATCAGAAAAGTTTAATTTATAATAATGCTAATCTCGAGATGGATATTGGAGTATTCCCCAAAATGGCTGGACTGGTGGTAAAGCTTCTACATTTAAAGTTTTTAAAAGAAAAAATATGCATACATCTTAAGATGATGGCAGGAAAGAGCCTCTAACAATATTTTAATACCCTAATCAAAAGGAGTAAAAGCTACCGGAAGAAATAAAAGGGACACCGTCAACAAACGTTGTAATTCAAGAGTTTTCAATAGTTGAGAGGGTAGATACAGTCATATATATGATGGAGATATAAATCCAATAATAAATCCGGTTTTAAACATTTTATTTAGGATATATTTCGTATATATTTTGCGTACATTTATTTAACGTTTTAAATGCCATAACTCCAATATTTTGATAAAATAAATTTATAAAAATAATGAAGGATAAATATAAAACGATGAGCGAAGAATTCAAACGCATTACACCTGAGGAAGCTTTAAAGCAATGCAACTCAGAGAATAGAGGAAAACTGAAAATATTTATCGGGTATGCTCCTGGGGTTGGAAAGACATATTCCATGCTGAATGAAGGCAACAGAAGGGCTAACAGAGGCAAGGATATAGTTATAGGCTATGTTGAGTCCCATCAGAGAGAGGAAACCGACAGGCAGATCGGTGATTTGGAATTAATTCCGCGTAAGAAAATTGCTTACAATAACGTTGTTATGGAAGAGATGGACACCGGTGCCATAATTGCCCGGATGCCTGATATTGCTCTTATTGATGAGCTGGCTCATACAAATGTGCCCGGCTCAAAATACCAAAAGAGATACGAAGATGTTGAAGAAATTTTATGTCAGGGTATAAATGTCATAACAACATTGAATATTCAGCATCTGGAGAGTCTGAACGATGTAATAAGGCAAATTACAGGTATTGCTGTAAGGGAGACCATACCTGATTACATTGTGGAAAAGGCGGATGAAGTGGTCATAGTGGATATAACACCTGATGCGCTTCAAAACAGGCTCAAACGCGGTAACGTTTACAACCTTGAAAAGGTACCTCAGGCCCTGAAGAACTTTTTCAGAAAGGGAAACTTGAACGCCTTGAGGGAATTGGCCTTAAGGCAGACAGCTGAGGAAGTGGACGAAGATCTTGAAGAATACATGAAGGAGCACGGGATTAAAGAAAACTGGAGAATTGTTGAGAGAGTCATGGTATGCATAGGCCCCAGTCCTTCTGCGAAAAAACTCATCAGGCGCGGGGCGAGAATTGCCCGCAGATACAAATGTGAATGGGTGGTAGTTAGTGTCGACTGCACGCATAGATTTGCGCCCAGAACAACTTCCAGGCAGCAGGAAACACTGGACAGCTACCACAAGTTGGCCAAACAGCTGGGAGCAGATGTTGTGACTTTAAAAGGTAAAAGCATTTCCAGGGAACTTATAAATTTCGCGCACGAGAGACACATTACACAGATAATTATAGGACACTCCAGAAGAACCAGGCTGCAAACCATACTTCGCGGTTCCACAGTGTCAAAACTGCTGAAGCAGACCAAAAACATTGAAGTGCATGTGATTCCGAATGAACTGTAACTGATTTGACGATTCGCACTCCGCTGTATATGATTTAACGTCTCTCGCGCTTTAGCGTACTATTAACACTCAGTGATACTTTGTTACTTGTTTTTTTAAAGCTGCCTTCATGTAGGACAGCAGCAATTTATTCTGAAGCATCCAAAATTTAAACTTGCCCAAGAAGGACTTAAAAAATCAAACCGGCAAAATTATTTATACTCCCAAGGGTTGATAATGAGGAATATATTTTACAGATCATCATCCTTATCAATTTTAAATTTGGTATCCTCTTCGTTTTCAGAATGCAGGTAATCGTTGATTTTTTTTATTAAATAAAATATTAATATGGTAATTGAGCAGGAGCCCACTGTTGATAATATATTTTTCATGACCTCACATCTCTTTTCATTTTATAATCACCCGGACAATAAATTCATGGGTCAGCTTGAAAGACGAATACAAGAGAGTCTTTTAAGCCAACCTCCATGAATAAAGACTATTTCAGTATTTTTGATATTTCAATATTGACCTTCAGGACATTGACCCTGGGTTCGCCGAATATTCCAAGGGTTCTGCCGGCAGTGCATTTCTCAACTATTTTACCGAGTTCTTCACTGCTGAGTCCCGTAGCTT
>JAEVZU010000026.1 GCA_023392075.1 Bacillota bacterium
GATGAGGCGACGGCATTTGCCGATCCCGAAAACGAATACCAGATTCAGCAGGCATTTGAGGGTCTGGTAAAGGGAAAAACGGTCATTATGATTGCCCACAGACTGTCAGCGGTACAGGAGGCGGACCAGATACTTGTGATGAAGCAGGGGCGTCTGGCAGAAAGCGGAACACATGATGAGCTGTTGAAATGTGATAACGTATACGCCCGTATGTGGGATAACTATAAGAAAACTACAAAGTGGCATATAGGAAATGAGGTGAAAGTATGCTGAAACGTGCATTTGCCCTTAGTGACCAGGGTTCCGGGGATTTGAACAAGGGAATCGCCGCCGCCACCTTACATAATCTTTGCCTGATGTTTCCGGTGGGTCTGCTCATGCTGCTTGTAATGGAACTTATGGACATTATTTCAGGGGAGAAGGCTGCGCTGGGGAAATCCGTACCCTTATACTGCGCTGCAGCAATCGTATTGTTTGCGGCAGTGTTTGCTTCCCAGTGGCTGCAATACAATAAAACCTACACTGTGGCATATGAGGAGAGTGCAAACAGGAGAATAGTTCTGGCAGAAAAATTGCGCAAATTACCTATGTCGTTTTTCGGAAAAAAGAACATAGCGGATTTGACGGCCACCATCATGGGAGACTGTACCGCACTTGAACGCACTTTTTCCAATGCCATTCCAATGCTGTTCGGCACCATTTTTATGTTTATTATCACATCTAGCGGACTGCTTATATTTGATTGGAGAATGGGACTTTGCATCGTTATTCCGGTGCCGGTTGCCGCACTGGTTATCGTATTGGCCCGGAAGGCCCAGGAGAAAGCCGAGCTGGCCAATCTGGATGCCAAAAGAGCGGCTTATGACGGAGTTCAGGAATATCTGGATACAATCCGGGAACTGAAATCTTCCTCCAGAGAGGCAGAATACCTGGAAGGTCTGGAACAGAAGCTGGAAAACGTAGTACGCTGTTCTTTCAAAAATGAAATGGCACCTGGGGCCTCCACCACCGCCGCCCAATTTTTATTGCGCTTCGGATTGGTTGCAGTTCTCCTTGTGGGAGGTTACCTTGTAGCAGTTGGGGAATTGTCTGTTCCGGTGTTCATTCTATTCCTTATAATTGCCGGAAGGATTTATGATCCCTTCAACAGCTGCTTTATGCTTTTGGCTGAAGTTTTTTCCGCGCAGGTCAGCATCAAACGGATGAAAGCCATAGATGCAACACCCGAGCAGACAGGCTCTGCCATATGTAATAACAAGGGGTATGATATTGAATTTAAAGAGGTGGTTTTCTCCTATAATGAGGAGCCGGTGCTGAACGGTATCTCCTTTACGGCAAAACAGGGGGAGGTAACTGCCCTGGTGGGGCCGTCGGGCAGCGGAAAATCTACGGCCTCAAAACTGGCGGCGCGGTTCTGGGATGCCGACTCCGGCAAAATTACACTTGGAGGAGTGGATGTGACCGGTGTGGAACCCGAAACCCTGCTGAAAAACTTCGCCGTCGTTTTCCAGGATGTGCTGCTGTTTGACGATACGGTAATGGAAAACATACGGTTAGGCCGCCGGGATGCCACCGACGAAGAGGTAAGGGCCGCAGCCCGGGCCGCCCAGTGTGAGGAATTCATCAACCGTCTGCCCCAGGGTTACCAGACGAATATGGGTGAAAATGGAAGCTCTCTGTCGGGCGGTGAACGGCAGCGCATTTCCATAGCCCGGGCCCTGCTGAAGGATGCTCCGGTCATTCTGCTGGATGAGGCCACCGCATCTATGGATGCCGAAAGTGAGACCCTGGTGCAGGAAGCTCTGTCTGCGCTGCTGGGAAAGAAAACCGTGATGGTCATTGCCCACAGGATGAGGACAGTTGCCAATGCCGATAAGATTGTGGTTCTGGATAAGGGGCTTGTCAGCGAACAGGGCTCACCTGCGGAACTTATGGCAAAGGGCGGGATATACTCCCGTATGGTAGCACTTCAACGGGAATTAACGCGTGATGCCGGTTGAATTAAATGTGCTTTCCAGTCAGCAAGTCTGTTACCGGCCAGTAAGATAGCTTCAAAATCAATATCTATACTAAAATAGCACTCCCTGCTGGTAAACGTCAATGGATTGCCTGCGAAGTCCTTGCCTGAAATAGTATGATTTACCACTGATGATTTATGTAATTTGAAGCTTTCTTACGATCCAACAGCAGTTATTTATTTCTGGAAAGCAAAACGAGCATTACAGGCTAATTTAACTCGTTGTGAGCCGTACTATTTCAAGTAAGCGCTTTGTGTGCAATCCATTGATTGAAGTTGTTACGGAAGTACCAGTATGATCAGTAACATTTTTATTGGCAAAGTTGATTCATTAACTGGCACCACGCGTTAAATTAATTTTGAAAGCGAGGTTATATGAAAAAATATTATGAAAAAATCGTCCCAAATGAGAGCGGAAGTACAATTTACGAAACTGCTGCCTATTTATGCAGTGTTCAAAGGGATAATAACTTTTATTTATATGAAAACAATGATTGTGTCTCTGTAGGGGTAGAGATATATAGTGAGATAATAGTTACTGCAGAAGAGATTGTAATCAAAAGGGAGAGCGCCGGACAGAGTATAAAGGTGTTTGATCTCTGCCGGGACCTCGATGATTTATTTAAATCCATAGATGTTGATTCCTGGAGAGCATATGGAATTGCAAACTTCGGGCTGGCAAGATATATATATGGTCTTAACGTTGGAACCGAAACAGGGGAACTTCTTCATTTGATCATACCGGACAGGGAATACAGGGTCAGCAAGGATACAATCCTGCTGCGGGCTTTGAATAAGGATGATATAAAAACCATGGAGAAAAACATATTCAATGTATTTCCTGGCGGTGGGAGAGAAGAAAATGTTACATTTTATGATGGGAAAGAAGTATTGTTATTTGACGAAGAATATTACAAGGATATTGTTGGGTTGGCTGTGAAAGAGATAGATAATAAAAAATATCAGAAAGTCATCCTGTCCAGAAAGATTCCGGTGCAAAGCAGATTGGATATGCTGCAGACTTACATACATGGAAGATACAGAAACACTCCGGCAAGGTCATACTTTTACAGCTTCACGGACTTAGAGGTGACGGGCTTCAGTCCAGAAACCATTGCAGAGATAGATGCTTCCGGTACTGTTTATACCTTTCCTCTTGCGGGAACCAGAGCTTTGACCGGTGATTCCAAAACAGATAAAAATTTAAAGCAGGAATTGCTGCACGATCCAAAGGAAATAGCCGAGCATGCCATATCGGTAAGGCTGGCTGCTGAAGAGCTGGAACAGGTGTGTGTGCCGGGCTCGGCAGTGGTAACAGAGTTCATGTCGGTTATGGAACGTGGAACGGTACAGCATCTGGGTTCCAGATTAAGAGGAAAGCTCAGTGCAGAGTACAATCCATGGCATGCATTTTTCAAGCTGTTTCCGGCGGTTACTGCTTCAGGAATACCTAAAAAAGAAGCAATCGAAGCAATTGGAAGGATTGAAAAGGATGCACGTAATTTATACAGCGGCGGTGTACTGACTTATGATAGCGATGGAACCCTGGATGCGGCACTGGTATTGAGAACCATATTTCAGAATAAGGAAGAAACCTGGGTCAGGGTAGGAGCCGGAATTGTTGATATGTCAAATCCCGAAAGGGAACTGGAAGAAACCCGTGAAAAGGTCAGCAGTATTGCAGGACAATTGGTTGAAGAACAGCAGCAATATTTGCAATTATCTGTCTGATTGGATTGAAAGTAAACGTATCGGAGCTGAGAAAATTAACTAAAGCATTTATAATGAGGTATAGATGTCCAGGTTGTCATTTACGGCACTTTTGCATCTGAAGTGGGGATGGTTCTGGTTTTAAGCGGTGAACTTATCTTCCGACTCATTGAAACGCATTTAGGGTAAGAAAATTTTTCTACAGCCGAAAAATTTCTATTAAGCTATGCGTTATAATAGAGGACGGTTAGCTATCGCTAACTTAATCTCGGTAATTGGTAATATGAGATTTATAAGAGATTGGGGGATTTACGTGGAAGCTGTATTAACAGATCAAAAAGAAAAACAAAAACAGTTCATATTAACAGGTAATATGTGGAAAGTCATGGTCGATTTATCCTGGCCTGCAGTAGTTGCCATGGTGTTGTATGGAATGAATTCCATGCTGGATGTTTTTTTTGTAGGAAGGTATGTGGGTGAGACCGCATTGGCAGGGGTGTCGGTTGCCTATCCGCTGTCTCAGATCAGCGTGGGCTTTGGATCTCTGCTGGGAACTGGTGCGGGGGCCGTACTGAGCATTGCGCTGGGAGCCAGGGATATGAATACCCAGAAAAAGCTCCTGGGCAATCTCAACCTGCTTTCCCTTGCAGTAACAGTAATATACATTGTGTTTGGACTGCTCTTTTCAAGCCAGATGCTGCAAATAATGGGCGCCGGAGGTCAGGAACTGGTATTGGGTGACCGCTATTTCAGAATTACCATTTTAGGTTCTTTCTTCTGGATATACGGACTTGCCGGAAACATGATCGTTAGAGCCGAAGGACGGATGAAAATGGCAGCAGTTATGATGGGCGCAGGGCTTCTTGTGGATGTGGCCGCCAAGTATCTGCTGGTTGTCATATTCCCTCTGGGTGTGGAAGGAGCGGCATGGGCTTCGAATATAGG